>PLBD01000413.1 GCA_003135315.1 Acidobacteriaceae bacterium
TTCGGTGGGCGGAGATAACTAAACATTCATACTACGTAGTTGGGAGGACTTGGCATGTTCCACATCGTCCGAGATCGCAAGCCGGTTTATGCAAGCTGCTGGACACTCATAGCTCTCTTGGTGTTGCTGGTCTCATTCGTCTCATGCAGCAAACCTGAGCCCGAAAAACCTGCGGCTACCGAAACCGGGCCTAAGACGTTCGCTACTCCCGAGGATGGCGGCAAAGCGCTGGTCGCGGCGGCAAAAGCGGACGATCGCAACGCCCTGCTGGCGATCTTCGGACAGCAATCCGCGGACCTGATTTTTTCCGGCGACGCGGCGCAGGACAAGCTGACGTTCGAGCATTTCGTAAGCGCCTACGACACCATGAACCGCTGGCGCAAGCAGACCGATGGAAGCGAAGTGCTCTACCTGGGAGCCGACAACAATCCTTTCCCCATCCCGCTTAAGAAGAACGGCGGGGGCCAATGGTACTTCGATACGGCGGCGGGAAAAGACGAAATCCTCGCACGCCGCATCGGCGATAACGAGCTGGCGGTGATCGGCGTTCTGGGCGCGATGGGCGATGCGCAGACCGAATACCTGTCGCAACGTCACGACGGCGTAAAGCAGTACGCGCAAAAGTTCGTCAGCGACGAAGGCAAGCAGAACGGATTGTATTGGAAGTCGCCGGAAGGCCAGCCGCAGAGTCCGCTGGGACCGCTGGCGGCGTATGCTGCCGCGACCGAAGGACTCACGCCGGAAGCGGGTAAGCAGCAGCCGTTTCATGGCTACTTTTATCGCATCCTGACGAAACAGGGCGCGGACGCCAAGGGCGGCGCGAAAGACTACATCGTGAATGGGAAGATGACCGGCGGTTTCGCCTTTATCGCGTATCCCGAGAAGTACGGTGAAACCGGCATTGCAACCTTCATCATCAACCAGAACGGAATCGAGTACGAGAAGGACCTCGGGAAAGGAACAACCGATACGGCAAAGGCCATGACCGAGTTCAATCCCGACAAGAGCTGGAAGCCGGTGCCCGGAAATTAGACTTCAGATCGCGAGCGGCGTTTTTATCCGGGGCCATTGACGCCGCTCAGGAATCCTCCGAGATGGGCGGTCAAGGCGATGGAGCCGGCCGCCAGCATTTCCATAGGCAGGCGATACAGCGGCAAGTTCCCCCCTGACCTTCGACGCGCCCGGAAGTGCAGCCACCACACGACCCAGATCAGAATGCTTGAAATGATTGCCAGCACCATGTGATCGAGCAGAACGCCTTTGATCTTCTGACCCTCCAGTTGCAACCGCCAGGCGAGAAGCCCAGTCGCCATCACCGGCAGACACGAGATGGCCGCAACCAGCAAATTGTAGTAAGCCACCGCGGCCAGGGTGCGGTTGCTGGTCCACTGCGCGATGAAATCGAACATCACGCTGGTTAGAAACAGCGCAATCGGAAAGTGGATGAGCACCACGTGCTGTGCGTGCTTGGCGAGGAGGGCCGACCTGATGTCGAAGGGGTGCAAGTCAGTCTCCCGTCACTTCACCACGACGACGGCCGTCATCTTGGGATGAATGCTGCAGAAGTAGTTGTAGGTACCCGGCTTGGTGAAGGTGTAGGTGAATTGCTCGTCGGTATCGAGGGCCTTCGACTTGAACGTCTTGTCGTCAGCGACGACGGTATGCGGGATGTCGTCGCGATTTGTCCAGCGCACCGTCGTCCCTACCGGAACGGTTATAGTCGCCGGCGTAAAGCTGAAGTTGTCGATCTTGACCGCGGCTTCCGCAGGCGCTGCATCCGCTCTTGACGCGCTGCCAATTCCAAGTGCGATCGAGACGATCACTAGTCCCAATATCCAAGACCTATTCTTCATGTTGGTGTCTCCTTAAAGTGAGTTGATGATTTGCTGGCCGGACCTGGAATTCAGCCCAGGTTGGTGTCGGTCACAGCGAGTGCTTGCCGACCTCGAACGTAGTTGACGTCGGTCACACCCAGCAGCGTCCGCAGTTGGTCGGCTGGTACCTTCATCGGGCCCGGCGACGGACCTTCGCCCGGCTTCGGTTGCGGAAACGCGGTGGACGTCGCCGTGTGGAACGTAATGTTGCCTTCCACCTTCTGCATGGTCTGATGGATGTGACCGTTCAGAACGGTGACCGAGCCAAAGCGCTTCAAATAGGACAGCGCCTGAGCACTGTCGTCGGTTCCCCAACCCCATTCCGGATAAACGCTCCAGAGCGGAATGTGGGCGAAGACGACAATGGGTGTGCCCCTGGAGAGATGTTTGACATCCTTCTCCAGCCACTCCAGTTGTTCTCCGCCGAGGCTGCCCAGACCTCCGGCTTTCAGGTTCATGACGTTGACCAGTCCGACGAAGTGCACGCCCCGCTTGTCGAAGCTGTACCAGCCGGATCCTTGCGTGCCCTTGCCGTAGCGATCCAGATATTGTTTTCCGTCATCGTTAAGGACGTCGTGCTCGCCCGGAACAAAGAAGACATCTTTGGTGCTGGCCGCCTTGAGCAATTGATCCACGGTGTCGAACTCCGCCGGCTTGGAGAGATGACTGATGTCGCCCGTGTGCAGGATGAAAGCGGGCGGGGCCGAAAGGGCATTGATCTTGTCGATCGCGGCCTTGAAGGTGCCGACAACATCAGGATTCGCGGCCTTGTCGAAGCCCATGTGGCTGTCGCTGATCTG
>PLBD01000579.1 GCA_003135315.1 Acidobacteriaceae bacterium
GGTCTCGCGCTGTTCGAGACCTGGGACTCCCGTGCCTCGCCCCACACATTCGCGGTTTTCGAATGTGTGGGAACCACGGGCTTGAAGACCTATACCACTCAACCATGGGCACTTGATTCTCCTTTCCGGTGGAAGTCGCAACGCATTCGGGTGTACAGTTGCCATCGTCAAACAGCAACCGCAACCGTCGCATTCAGTAGAGGGCGATCATGACGGAACGAATGTCTGTTTTGGCGGCCGCGGCGTCGTCCGGGAAATCGCGGCGTAGCGGAAGGAGTAATCGAATGTCGCGGACGAACGCGGAAAGCGTAATTGCCAAGCTCGCGCCGGTCCTGCTGTTTGCGCTGACAGCGATGCTGGTCCCTCCGGCACAAGCGCAGACTTACACCGTGATTCATAACTTCACGGGAGGGCTAGGCGGCAATTATCCTTACGATGGCCTGACCAGAGACCGTGCCGGCAACTTCTATGGCACCACGAATGGCGGCGGCAGCTCTGATCAAGGCGCCGCCTTCAAGTTGACGAACCACAACGGGAGCTGGATATTCACCCTGATCTATTCCTTCCTGGGAGGCAACGATGGGGCGCTACCGTATGCCGGGCTGACAATTGGACCGGATGGCAGTCTGTATGGCACTACCTGGAGCGGAGGCCAGGGCGCCCCGCAGTGCGCCGGCGGCTGCGGAACCGTATACAAACTTACCCCGCCGGCCAAGCCCTGTCATCAGACCGTTTGTTCCTGGACGGAGACCATCCTTTACGACTTCTACCTGAGCAGCGCAGGCCTTCAAAATCCCTGGGGCGGCGTAATCTTCGACACCGCCGGCAACATCTACGGTGCGACTGTCAACGGCGGTGCGGGCGGATGCCCCGGTTCCGGTTGCGGAGCGGTGTACAAGCTGACGCCTACGAAGGCCGGCTGGACGGCCTCCGTCCTGTACAGCTTTACCGGTCACGGCGACGGCTCGATTCCGTACTGCAACCTGTTGATCGACAGTACTGGAAACCTTTACGGCACCACTTTGTATGGCGCTCCGTATCAGGACTACGGGACCGTGTTTGAATTGGTTAAGTCCGCCGGAGGCTGGTCGGAGAAGACGCTCTACGCTTTTCAGGGCGGCAGTGACGGCGGAAATCCCCAGGCCGGCTTAATCATGGACGCGGCCGGCAATCTCTATGGCGGTACCACGGAGGCCAATGGAAATTCTCTCCTTGGCGTGGCCTTCGAACTCTCCCCGTCGGGCGGCGGTTGGACCTACTCCGTCATTTCCAGCCTCAGCGGATCGCTGGTTACCGACCTCTCGTTCGATCCGGCCGGCAATCTTTACGGTACAAGCCCCTTCGGCGGAGCCTACGGTTTCGGCTACGCCTTCAAGCTCTCTGATTCCGGAAGTGGGTGGACGCAAACTGACCTTCACGACTTCTCTACCCAGAATCATGGTGGCTTCGGGCCTTGGAGTAGTGTCGCCATTGACCCCGCCGGCAATCTTTACGGAACCACCAATGGCGGCGGCACCAAAAACGGCGGTATTATCTGGGAGATCACGCCTTAGCCGGCCGCCCAACACATTCACGCTTTTCCAATGCCTGGGACGCCGGCGGCACTCTTTTTCGCGCACCGCCTTTGGCCCAGGAAAATATTTATGCGTTGGAATCCCCAAACCGGTATATAGTGTCGGCCCATTGGGGTCCAAAGCGGAGACAAATGAGCGGCGGGGACGGAAGCGACCGCCTGCCGTGATCGCCCAAATCAGAAGCGCGGGGCGGCGATTTTTCCAGATGTAATCCCGCTCAGTGACAAATCCTCTGTGCCGTTCCCTGCATCCGCTTGCACCCCCGACCTGGAGGTAATTATGTCCATGGCTCTGAGGGTCACGCTTCTCTGTGCAATGTTGGCGATTGCGGCCAACGGATTCGGGCAGCAGCTGAACATCGTTAACTTCGACTTCGGGGCTGTACCCATCATGTGTGGCTCGGGCATCGGTATCGGCTACCAGGGCCCTGTATATCGCTGTGCATGGCCAGACCCCTTCCAGAATTTCAATGCCAGTCCCGGATTCGGATGGACCATGAATCTAGGCACGGGTGCCAAGGGCACGGGAAAAAGCGGCCTCACTGAACCCAACACTACATTCGAGCCGCCTCCTTTCACCGGTTTACCCTTCACTCAGGCAGCCTTCTTGCAAGATCATGGCGGCACTGTGTGGCAAACGATTCCAGGCTTTACTGCTGGAAACTACACGCTTGGCTTTTACCTGGGATCGCGTTATTACAGCGGACCATGGGACGGTAACCAAACGGTCGAGGCATTGATCGACGGCAACGTGATCGGCACCTGGGCGCTTGTCAGCTTTACTCCCTTCACCTGGCAGACCGTCCCTTTCACGGTCATCACCAGCGGCAGCCACACCCTGGAGTTCAAAGGATTGAACCCAGGCGATCACACGGCTTTTTTCTCTTACGTCACCATCACTCCCGCGGATCGCTAGACCCTTAGCCAGCCTCGGAAACCCCTGGCGGCATAGTAGGATTCCGCGCCGTTGTGATACACAAAAACCGTGTTGAAGCGGCGATCGCAAAAGATAGCGCCGCCGAGCTTTCGGATCGCAGAAGGCGTTTTCACCCAGCTCGACGTTTTCGCGTCAAACTCTCCCAGCTGCTGCAACTCCCGATATTGTTCTTCGGTCAAAAGCTCAATGCCCATGGCGCTTGCCATGCCAACAGCGTTGCCTTTGGGTTTATTCTCTTTCCTTGACTCCAGCGCCTCACGGTCGTAACAAAGGCTTCTGCGGCCGTTAGGACTCTCCGCCGAGCAATCATAGAAAATGTATTCGCCCGTCTTCTTGTCATGACCAACGACGTCCGGTTCGCCGCCGGTTCGTTCCATTTCCCCGAGCGACCACAGTTTTTCAGCATTCGCTTCCAGCTTTGCTTGTGCATCGGCCCATTCCAGGCCTTTGTGGCGGTCCATGTTTTTCTCAAAGCGGAGCTTCAAGGCTCTGAGTAGTTGTTCGCGTTGTTCCCGTGACAACTCCTTCTTGTTGCTCGTCATTGGTTCACGCATAGCTTCATGTCTTTCTTACGGATTTGCTGGAGGCTCGGCCGTCGGCGCATCCGGCCTGACCGTATATTCCGCTTTCTTCCACGGGCCGTCACGTTTTTCCTGGCCTAGGATCTCGAGCTGCTGCCCTTCGGATTTCCACCTCGCGGGATAGTTTCCCGATCCCAGGAACGGACAGTTGTTCTTCTTCCCGCTACAGTAGATCGAAAGCGATTGCTTACCCGCCGCGCCATAGATCGTAGCTTGGGCAACAATTTCATAACTATCGCCTACCGGCAGTCCGTTTGCATTGCCAATATGAACCACCATGGGGTACTTGGCCACATCTACACCGGGAAAATGCGGCGGGGTTGCGTTGGCTTCCGCAACGGTATGGAATGACTGCGTGCTGGACGTAGCCAGTCTGAAGTTGACCTCAACATTGATCATGACGGGAACCGGCTGGCCGTCTTTTGTAGCGGGCTGAAATCGCCACGTCTTCACTGCCTCAAGCGATTGCTGATCGAGTCCCATCCCGATGCCCTGCTGCACGCGAATCCTGTGAGCGCGCCCATCCGTGCCAACGATCAGCCACAACACCACTGTCCCCTGATACCCTGCGCGGCGCGCGACATCGCTGTAAGCTGGATCGGGATCGTACAAGACCTTCGGAGGTAACACGTTCCCACCGACGCGGTAACCCGGCTTGGAGACATTTCCGGGCTCGGTGCCAATCCCGCCGCCAGTTGCGCCAGCTCCTACGTCAGTTCCTGATTGACTTTGCTGGGCAGGCGAGGGCGTGCTTGCCTCCTGCGCCAATGCATTCGCAAGCATTGTCAACGAGAGAAGCACGTAACTGAGGGTTCTGGACATCGCTTCCCTTAGCTATTCGATTTTGGATTGTACTTCAATTTCCGGATGTGTCGTTCCTGAAGGGAAACAAGCGGTATCCAGCGCTTCGTCCCTGGGCTCGTAGTTGCTCCGCTGCCGTTCCGGATGCCGAGTCGCGCCGGGCTATCCTGTCGCCTTCAAGCGTCCGGACGCCGAAAAAATAAGTTATCTTTTGGTCGCCGTATTAAATCATGTGACCATCACCTATTCGCACTGGAAGAGATAAGCGGGCGCGGGGAGGACGGTATTGCGAACATGCCTGGCAACTGGCGATCCGGACTGGGACATTCCGCCGGTCTTCACACGGGCATGCCTGGTCCAGTCACCGTGTGGAAGAGGTAACGGCTTCTTTCTCTTCGAGCGAGGCTGCGTTGTCACCGCCGCCCATGTTGTCTGCCAGACTGACGACCGCCGCGCACAGCTACCGTCCCAGGTTTCAATCAGCTGGGCCTTTACCGGCAAGACATTTCTCTTTACCGTTCCCATAGTGGTTGCCAGCCACAATCGGCAGTGTGATATCGCTATACTGCGCCTGGACGACCCGGAGGTGCTGCCGCGTCCCTTGCCGGATGACAGTGTGACGATGCTGTCCTCATCGCCCGCAATGCTTGGCGACCGGATATTCCTCGAGGCATTTGAGCCAACCGAAACTGGGGGCTTTATCTTCCGCCGTCTTGAGGGGCGAGTGACAAATTCTGTAGCCGTCACTTCCGGCTTTCTGGAGCAGCGCATCCTCTTAGCTGATGTGGGCGTATGGCCGGGTGCTAGCGGGGCACCGATATTCTCCAAAACCGGACAGGTGGTGGGCCTGGTCTCTGGCTCGATGCGCAGCACTCACGAGACGACAATTCGCGACTCACGTTGGATTCTGCCGCTCGCGAAGATGGCGTATGGCCTGGGAGCCGCGACGCCGCCCAGGTCGGTGATCCCTTTCCCTGGGCCGTTGCGTCGTGGCTACGTAACGAGGGTAAAACCGGAGGTCTGGTCTCAACGCTTGCGGCGGTTCGCTGGTAGGGTTCTCCGCCAGGCGGGCGGCCCTGCCTAGCGTCATGAGTTTCCCCCATCCAATGAAACGGAGCGGCCGGTGATGAGGCTGATCTCAGTCAATGTTGGGCTGCCCCGCGAAGTGGTGTGGCACGGGACAACCGTGACCACGGCGATCTTCAAGCAACCGGTCCAGGGCCGCGTGGCTTTGCGAAAGCTGAACTTGGAGGGTGATCGCCAGGCCGACCTCAGCGTCCACGGAGGAGAATACAAGGCCGTTTATTGCTACCCGCTCTCTCACTATGACTATTGGAAGACCGAACTTCCTGACCGCGAATTGCCGCTCGGCATGTTTGGCGAGAACTTCACCACGGATGGCTTGCTGGAAAATTCCGTCCATATTGGCGACCAGTTGTCCATCGGTTCGGCGCAAGTCGTGGTTACGCAGCCTCGCCTCCCTTGCTACAAATTAGGCGTGCGATTTCAGGCTGACGACATGGTCAAACGATTCCTCGCAAGCCGGCGGACCGGTTTCTATCTCGCTGTCACCCGTGAGGGAGAGGTTGGCGCCGGTGACGAGATCACGGTACTTGCTCGAGACCCCAACGCCGTCCCGGTTTCTGAAATCACCCGCCTTTATCTCGCCAAGAGGTACAGCGCTGACGACGCGGCTTCAGTACAGCGAGTCGTCCGTTTGGCGGCCTTGCCGGAAGGCTGGAAAGCATACTTCCGGGAGCGGCTTCAACGCGAGAATGCCTGAAAGCGGGACAATGTTGGTGACCGGGTTGGTATTCAGCCATACTGGCCTCACACAAGTGGCAAGGGGGTAGGCGTTTTCATGGTGTCAAGGCCTGATTCGGAACGGTTTTCCCCGCTTCTCCTGGCGAGGGTTTTCGGCGCGATAGGCCTGCTCGGCATCGTGACCGGCGCGTTTGACATCGGCTACGTCCAGAATACGTTGATCGTCCCCGACGCCTCGGCGACGCTCCACAATATCTCGGCGCACCAGACCCTGTTCCGTTTGGGCTTCTCCGCCCACCTCTTCGAACTGGTGCTTAACATCCTTGAAGAGATCATCGGCTTCTACCTGTTCTGGCGGGTGAATGTTATCGTCGCAGCCGTCTCGCTGTGCGCTGGGGTTGTCGGAATAGCCGTTGAAGCGGTGGCCCTGATCATCGCGTACGTGCCCTTGCAACTTGCGATCGGGGGAAGCGCCCTAAGCGCATTCAGCCCAGAACAACTACATGCCTTGGTTCACTTCTCAACACAGTTGCAGCAGGCGGGTCTGCTGCTCTCGTGGGTGTTTTATGGGTTGGATGAACTTGCGGGCGGCTTTCTGATTTTCCGCTCCGGTTTCTTGCCTCGTGTCCTCGGAGTCCTGTTGGGAATCTCCGGACTTTGTTACTTAACGAACGGCTTTCTTAGCTTCCTGGCGCCGGCGCTGGATGCGAGAGTAGGTTGGTATCTTTCCTTCGCCTGTCTGCCTGGAGAATTCCTGAGCAGCCTCTGGTTGGCCACGGTCGGATTGAACGTCGCAAAGTGGAGAGCCTGGAGTGGCCAGGATCGAATCGGACTGGATGCCGTGGGAGCGTGATCTGAAATGTTCGGAAGCCGCGGCTTAAAACTACCTGTACCGGATTTGTTAGCGGTCTTCCCTGTACAGCCAGAGAAACAGACCAACCGCGGCCGCTACCGCTACCAACATGTAATAGACAGGCTCCATACAGGAAGTTTCCCGTAAACTCATTCGCGTGTAAAGTCCATAATCAGCAGTGGGAGCTGGAGCTTTAACGCGCTAGCTAACCTCCGGCCCCTGGCCCCTGCTATAACAATTTCATGCGACAAACCCTGCAAGCCCTGGCGGAGTTCACCGCCTCCCGCCTCATCGGCGACGGCAACATCGAAATCACCAAAGTTGCCAGCATCGCGCAAGCCCAGCCCGGCGATCTGGTGTTCGTCCAGAACGAAGACGGGACCGGCCTCGCCGAAGCCCTGGCTTCACCCGCCAGCGCCGTCATCGCCGGCAAGTTTGCAACGGCATCCGCCGGCGCCAAGCCGCTGTTGATTTCCAGCAATCCTCGCCTGGCTTTCTGCGGTGCGGGCTCGCTGCTGCATCCCCCGAAGACGTATCCGCCCGGCGTGCGTCCATCGGCTGTCGTCCATCCGTCAGCCAGAATCGCTCCCACGGCTGCGGTCGATGCTCACGCCGTGATCGAGGCCAACGCCATAATTGGCGACCGCTCGCACATCGGCGCCAGTTGCAGCGTCGGCGAAGGCGTGGTGATTGGCGATGATTGCGACCTCTACCCCTGTGTGGTCATCTACGCAGGTACGACTCTGGGACGCCGCGTGGTTGTGCACGCCGGCTCGGTCCTCGGCTCCGACGGTTTTGGATTTGTGCGCGACGAAACCTACGGCCGCTATCAGAAATTTCCCCAGATCGGCGAGTTGGTGATTGGCGACTACGTCGAGATCGGCGCCAATTGCACCATCGACCGTGGCGCGCTC
>PLBD01000380.1 GCA_003135315.1 Acidobacteriaceae bacterium
TCCATTTGACTCGATTGTCGTCATGCGCGCGGCCATCGCGGCCCTGGGCGATGCGCCGATGCATGTGGTGCTGACGACCGGCTATCAGGATGTTCCCGAAGAGATTGGTGCCTTGCCATCAAACTTTCATCAAGCCGCTTATCTGCCCGGCCTTGCCATGTCTTCGCGCTGCGATCTGATGGTGCATCATGGTGGTCACAGCTCGGTAATGACAGGTTTTTCTGTCGGCACTCCAGCCGTAATCATCCCCACCAGCACCGAACGCGAGAGCAATGCCCGGCGCGTGGTGGCGTTAGGTGCTGGCGAAATTGTGTTGCCTATGGATGGCGCGGACGGTGAAAAGCACATCGATGTGGATGAATTCGGCACCAAGGTACGGCGTGTATTGAGCGAACCCGGCTATCGCCAGTCGGCTCGCCGCGTCGCCGAGTCGATGCGCCAATTTGGCGGAGCCCCGGAGGCTGCCGACCGAATCGAGCGGTTTGCAGGCTATAAGAGCTGAGCCGCTGAATGCGTTGCCTTCTGGTTATAGGATCGCCACCGCGCGGCTGAAGCCCGCGGACGCGCCTTTGATCTTGAACGGAAAACACGAGACTAGGAAACCGGTCGCCGGCAACTGTTCAAGGTTCGCCAGCTTTTCGATCTGGCAATACCCGATATCGAGGCCCGCCTTGTGCCCCTCCCAAATGATCGACGCGTCCCCCGACTCCAGAAATCGGCGGCGCGTGAAAGAGAACGGAGCGTCCCAGCTCCACCCGTCGGTTCCCACTACCCGCACGCCCCGCTCCAGCAACCATAGCGTCGCATCGCGGCCGAATCCGCAGCCGGAATCGAGGTAAGCCGGAGTGCCGTACGCCGAACCGGCGCGCGTGTTCATCAGCACGATGTCGAGTGGCTTCAACTCGTGTCCCGTCACTTCGACGTGCTTGGCCACTTCCGCCGCGGTAATCACATGACCGTCTGGAAAGTCGCGAAAATCAAGCTTGACTCCGGGACGATAGAACCAGTCGAGCGGGACCTCATCGATGGTCCAGGCGCGCTCGCCGCCATTCATCGTGGAAGCATAATGCCAGGGAGCGTCGACGTGGGTGCCGTTGTGCGTGCTGACGGTCAGAACTTCTACGGCCCATGCCTCGCCGCCGGATAGCTGGCTCGCTTCGAGCCCCGGAAACATCGCGAGCATTCCCGGCAGCGACTGCTGGTGATCGGAGTACTCGATGCGCGGCGCAAATCCGGGCGGGTCTGCAGGCACCGTGTTTTCCAGCGGTCGGGAAAGATCGATGAGTCTCATGCGTTCACCCTCAAACTGTACCACTACCCGTCATGGCCATCTGTGGACAGCAGAATAGTGTTGTAGTAAGCTCTATTGCCAAATACTCCGGTCGGATGTGTTTTTGGGGTCCTGCTCCTGTACTGGAGCGTTGCAGCGCGCACACTTTTATCCTTTCTGCTCATTAGACCAACGGCTTCTGCTGACAAGTCTTGTCCTGATGTTGGCCTTCATGAGTCTTGCTATGGGAACCAGGTTGAGCGCCTGACTGCAGGATCCACTGGGCAGAGATCTAACAGTGAAGCTATATGGTGTCATCTGCGGCAGTGACAGGCCGCAGCCGCGCCGTTCACACCGAGTCCGCATTAGGAGGAGTGGCACAATGCAACTTCGTCGATTGACCCATGTAGCAGCAATGTTCCTGACTTTCGCCTTCCCGTGGTTGTTGACCCTGTCCGTTCCAACGGCACAAGCTCAGGACGGGACCGACGAGCAGCCCGCCGTGGCGTGTGGTACAGACGCATATCTAGCCAGTCTGCCGGTTCCACCGCCACAGGGATCCGGCATCAAGCGACAAGTACAACTGGTTAATTGCTCCGATCAGGTACTACTGGGAGCGGCCACCGCAGCACACGACGCAGGTAAGCCACCCTATCCAGTTTTTCCCCAGGCAGTGCCGCCGGCGAAGGTCGGAACCTGGGTGATGCAACCCTTCAACCCAAACGACCCTACGAACTACTCCAACGTGCTCACGGTTGATATCCCTCCGCAGTGGTACGGCCAGTTCAAGAAAGGCGGTGTGGGGGCGGTGTTCTGGGCGCGGACCGGCTGCCATTACGATCCCGTTACCAACCGGGCGCAGTGCGAAACCGGCAGTTGTGCCGATCAATATGATTGCAGCTCCGCCGAAATATCGCCCCCGAACGCCACCACGATCATCGAATGGACTTTCTATCAGCAGTTCGGGAACTACTTCATCGATTCTCCCGATATTAGTGCCGTCAACGGCGCCAACCTCACCGTCGACGTCTCGCCGCGCGGTAGCTCCGAGTTTGATCCCCGCAGTGAGACCAATTGGCACTGGTTGGAGTGGAACTACCCGCTCACCGTCCACGGCGCCGACCTGCGAGAGGCCCCGAACTGTACGACCTCAGGCGCCGGCTCGTTCAAGGTCTTCCGTGCTGACATCGACAAAACTAAAGGCAGCAAGCCCGGCTATCCCAAACTCGGATACGTGGTTGTCGACAGCAACGGCATGCCGACACTGCCGGCCTACAACTTCGCCCTCGCCTGCCTGAGCAATTGCGGAAAGTATAAGTTTCCGGAGGAACTTGGTTTCCCCAACTGCAACCCGAAAACCGATTCCAACTGCTACTTTTGGGACACATTTTGTGCCGGCGACATCGGGATAAAGTACGGTAACGATTGTAAGACGGGTAAAGGTCCCAGCGGTTCCGATTGTGATACGGATGCAGACTGTCTGAAATGTAACCCCGGGACTGATTACCACATTGCCTGTTTCCACAACTCAGGTCCAAATAAGCCAGGCCGATGCGATCTGCGAGGATTCCTTAACGGTACGGTCAGCGCATGTAATGGCGTCCCCGATCCCCAGCCCGCCGCCCCGACTTCTACGGTGGCTTGCACCAACACCTATGGCTCCATCAACCCGCTGGCCACAAACGATGCCGATAAATACGATTGGAACGACCAGCCAATCCTCGGTAAGTGCACCGATGTAGTTTTTGTTGGAAATGGCAAGAAAGCTGCCTGCATCGGTGAGGACACCCTGCATAAGGTACTGCATGGCGCGTACACGTGGCCTAACGATCCTCAGGTGTACGCCGGTGACGCTCCGGTATATCGCATTGTATTTTCTCCGGAAGGAAGAGGCAAAGCGAACATTACACCGGCCCAGGATAGCATTCCACTTTGTTCGGCATCGACAACGTTCCCCGACAATTACAAGTACTCTCAAAATCGCGGGAACTGCGGCATATCGGTCAATAACCAGGGCGCGGTTTTTGGCATTGGCGTGGTTCGAAACCAGCCTCCTAACCAATGGTATTCCAGCGGCTCCGATTGGCCTTGTAACCCCGACCAGAGGAGCGATGCCAGCCAAGGGGTCCTCTGCCGCTGGAACCCTCCGCCTGCGGACCATTGCTCGCTTGCGGACGACGGGAACTGTAATTGCACTCCTCCCACCACGGACGACCAGTATGTGACTAATAGTGCTTGCGGCCGCATCGACTCCGATACCTCACTGGTGTCCGGCTCCATAACCCCGAATAACGGCGATCCGTTGTTCGTTGAGGTATCGATCTCGAAGGTAATGAACCCAGCCAATGCTCCCGTTTCTGTCAGCGGCTGCGCCCCGGCGTGGTCGCTGGTTGCCTCGAAAGCCCTACCCACCAACCTGGGTATCGTGGCCTGGTACAAAGGGACCTCGAATAACAACGTGGCGTGCAACGTGACGGTGACCATGGCCAATAAGAATCCCGCCGAACTCAAAGTCTATGATGTGCCCAAATTCAATGGGACAATCGAGACCACCAGCAGCGCTACTGGTGCTTACAACGGTGGAGGGAGTTTCGCGTTTGTGAGTGCCGGCACCGCTACCACCGCATTTTCCAGCGATCTACAGTTGGGCGCTCTACTGATGGTGGACCAGGTGCCCGCACCTATCACGTATTGGACCAATTGGCTGACCAACGGCCCAAATCAGTTGCAGTGCCTGATGCGCGACCTGAATTGCCCCAAAGATGACGGGCCGGATTACCTGCCTGGGCATGGGCCTTTCTCCAGCAATTCGGATGTCGGCCACAACAATGTGACACCCGGGACGCAATACTTTCATCGAGACGGATTTAACCTGGGGCAATACTCCTGGGTTGGGTTGGCGATTTACCCCGAACTCAAACAATAGCGGCGCGATTGAAAGTGAGCGATTGAACGGGATATTGCTGGCAGTGTCCTTCAGCTACGCCGCTGCCACGGACGCTGCCGGCTCCTTTTGCCGGAAGAGCTTCGGCGCCAGCATCATCAGCAGTGCGACGACAATGGCGTAGCAGGCAACCGTCGGCAGGGCGTCGCGGTTGTGAATATACTGTCCCGACAACAGCAGAGCCAGGCCCACATGGCGATTGGCGTTGCTGACTGAAAGAGTGCGCACCGCGATTCGGTCGGTACTCATCAACAGGCGCATCGCCGCAATCGACGACAGCAACAGCAACACCGCCGCCAGCACGACCCATGGCGTCACTTTTCTCAGCTGAGGACCCATCTTCCAAAGCAAAACCACAAACACTAAAGTAAGTGTGCAATTGCCGAGGATGTTGATGGCAGGCTGCGCCTTTTTCGAGAGGGCAGGA
>PLBD01000344.1 GCA_003135315.1 Acidobacteriaceae bacterium
AGACGGCGATCGTTACTCCCATGGCATTGCTGGCGTGGGAGCTGCTTTGTCCGCTGCTCGGCGGAGAACTTCAGTCAGAGCCGACCTGCCTCTATCGCAGCAGGCGTCATGCGCTATCGTTTCTTCTTTGTCTGGTCCCGTTGGTGCTCTGGTTTGGCTATCATCATCATCGCACCGGCTTCTACCTCGGTAATCCATACTATCTTCGCTACAATCTGCAGGCGACGCTCACTCCTTTGCGTATTGTGCTCGCGCTGCTGATCCGGCTGTGGCATGTCTTGGGATATCTCAATCTGTTCCTGCTCACGTTGGGCGCATTGTTTGCGATGACGCAGTCCCCTCTGCGCGAGTCGGACGGCACGCTCCGTCCGCGCATCGCCATCAACGTGCAGCTTGTCTTCGCCGCAGTTCTTCTGGCGAATGTACTGGCCGAATCCGCCCTGGGCGGCGCCGTTCTCGCCCGCTACATGCTTCCGGTCCTGCCGCTGGTGATCCTGGTGTGCGTCTCCACCATGCGACGGCGCATCCGGCGCTGGACCTGGTGGATTGCCATCACCTGCGCCGCCTTCGTAGCACAGCTCTTCGTGCCTCCGCCGTATCGCATCGCTCCCGAGGACACGCTGTTGTATCGCGACTACGTGCTCCTGCACAAGCAGGCTGCCGATGAGCTGTCCGCAAAATATTCCCACGCGCGCGTGCTCACTGCCTGGCCTGCCTCCGACGAACTCACGCGCCCGTTCCTGGGATACGTGAAGCAGCCGCTCAGCGTAGTTCGCATCGATAACTTCTCGCCCCTGGAGATCGAGCGAGCGGCGCAGGCGACTGGGCAGTTCGACGTTGCCTACCTATTCTCGACGAAGTGGGTGCCACCGCATCCGTTGCTCGAAGGCCTGGCCTTCGGAAAGCCGCTCCAGGTGCGCTTCTTCGACTATCACGAGGACCTGTCGCCGCAGCGGGCGGCAGACATTCTGGAGGGCAGAACCGCAATGTACCGGAAACGCGACAACGAGTGGATCGCCCTGATCTCGATCGACAAAATTGAAGATGCTGCGATGTGTCCGACCGGGCGCTGCATGCCGGAATAGAGCAAGCGCTTACGAGCCCGACTCAAAAACGTGCGGATATTCCGGCGGCTTGATACAGGTCTCGATCACCGTGCGGTCGCCTCGCCTGGAAACCCGCACCAGCCGCACGCAGTTGGTTTCGTGACGGATGAGTTCCTTGCCCTGCGCCTGGTCCAAATTCCGCAGCCAATCCGGCAGTTGCTGGCGGTAGAACTCCCAGACCTGCTGCACGCTATGCGGCGTCCAATAGCTGGTAGAAATCTCCTCCATCGTTCGGTTCCAGATATGAACTTCGCTGATGGACTCCGCACTTCCAGGATTCTCCGGCATGGCTCCGGGATACAGGGGAATCTCCGCCAGCCGCGGATCAAGCATCGCCTCTGGCCGTACATCAATCGTGCCCAGGGGGCTGTCCACATGCACGGCCTTGCCCGACTTCGTCATCGTCTCAGAAATCTTCGTGCGCTTGCCCACCAACCATAGCCCGATCGCGCCCACGAGAAACGCTGTGGCAAACGCTGCAAACGGAACCAGGACCATCCACACTTCGGCCACCTCTTTCACATTCCGAACGCGGACTGGCGTCAGGAGTGTGCTTCTCAGGAGATTGTAGAGGAGCGACGCACGCGCGGTGAGGTCACCACAGTGTGAACAGCCGGCTTTCAACTCACTTGCTGAGTTTGAAACCCCTGGTGAAAGAAGAAATCAGGTTGTTTTCCAAGGCGAACCGAAGCATAATCGCTAACGGTTGGGTGAAATCGAAGTCCCGGATAAAATGCTGAAAAGGGGCACGATCGCTGGGCATTGGTTGTATATTGGTACGAGCCAGGGACGACCAATGGAAGTCCCGGCTTAGCCCAGCTCCAGTCACCGCCAGCGTACGATCCATGTGAGATGTGCAACTGACCGGCACGCCCGATCTGAATCCCAATCCCTGGGAACTGGATGCGGACCGTGCCTCGTGAGCGGTAGCTTGCATGGACGGTGCGCCAGTGTCGCTGTCCGTTGCACCGGGAACATGCTAGGGCAGGACGGAACCCCAGCGCAGTAGAAGGAGACAAGAAGATGATAGCCGCCATCCTCCCCTGGCTAAGCGCCGCAATGTCGCATCGGCGCAAGCTCACGCTTTCGCTGGTATGCCTGACTCTAGGGGTTATGATCGCGATGCCGTTGTCCGCCACGGTTGATAGTGGCGAGATCATTCCGGGCAGCGTTTCGGCCACCGTAGGATCGACCTTCGACCCGGTGAACGGTGTTTCCGTAACCTTCCGCTGGACCACCGTCAACCCCGGTAACTCGATCGTAGTTCTGGAGAACGACCTCGATTACCAGGGCACCGAAAACTCTCCATACCGCCAAGTGGTCCAGGACGACTATGTGACTAACCATGTCGTGGTGGTGGACCATTTTCCCGTGTACGGAAAATTTGCCTTGTGGGGTTACTATGTAGCCAGTTTCATACCATCCGGACGGCATTGGGCCACTTTCCCCGGTCCGGCGACCACGCCTTGCACCTCGGAGCCCCTTCCCGGCTGCGGCGGCAAGTATCTGACTTTCAAACTGGCGACCAATGCCCAGTATCCCGACGGGCCGCTGGTCTTCAGCATGTGGCCAATCGGTGGCCAGAACGTCTATCAGGGCGATCCCACGCAATCGCCAGCCTGTAGTCCCACGTCGAAGAGTTCCCGCGAGTGCAACGATCTCTACGTTGCCATGCAGGCCAATCTGTTGAGTGGACCAACGGACGCGATCGTGCTCATGCAGAATGCCGTAGTCACGAATTTGGATACCGGCAAGGTTGTCAAGGACAACAGCATCACCGCCCAATATCTATGCGGTCTCGACGCTCCCTCCAATCCTCCGCCCCAGGGTTGGGACGGCGACTACACTTCGACGGAAGCGTGTTCCAACGCAACCGTCTACAGTTCCAACACGACGTTGCGGCTAAGAGCGAATTCCCATGCTGTCCCCGGGCACTACCAGTTTACCGGCAGCTTCCAGGGACAACTGAACGGACAAAACGCAGGCAATCCAGTACCTATAGCCTACAATTTCACGGTATTGCCGACCGCATCCTTTACCGTGACGCCGCCCACCAGCTTCCCCGCCATTCCCGGGTTGAGTACCTGGGAGACCAACATGGTCAACTTCAGCGGTCCTGCGAATGCGGCCAACGCGGACTTCTGGTGTACGAACAATATCGATACGAACCCGTGGTGGAGCCTCGATAACGGCAACTTCTCCGGAGGATTCGACATTCCATCCAGCGTCTATTTTGAAGCGTGGAACTATGACGGCGGCCGGGTGTACCAGCAGATAGCAGACTATGACCAGCACCACCAGAAGGAGTACAAGTCCACAGACCCGAATGAGTGGGAGCGCTGCGCTGAGCTGGCGATGGAGCCGTACAAAGACACGACCATCGGGACCGCCGGCGGCTTTGTCGCCGAACCAAATCAGTTCCCGTATGGCATGGCCATGCACTACCTGCGCACCGGGGACACCACATACCAGGACGCTGTCAGCTTGCTGGCTAATAACGAGGCCTACGATCTTTATTACAGTGGGAGCGCGTACGCGGAGAGCGTTCGCGTGAGCGCCTACATGATGGATGACCGCCTGGCCAACGAAATCCTTGGCGTGCCGCGAAACAAGGCGTTCATGCTGCGCGGGGTCGACGTTATGCTGGGTTATCTCGATCAGAGCTACAACCTTAACTTCAGCAACCCGAACCAGCAGGAGTACGATATCCACCCCTTCATGGTCGGTCTTGCCATGGAAGCTCTGATCACCTATTACGAGCTTGACGTAGCTGAAGGAAACACGCCGGACGCCAGAATACCGCTGGAGATCAAGAAGGTGCTGGACTGGTGGGAGGCTACGCAATATGTTGCTTCCACGCATACCCTGGCTTACGGGGCCTATGACCTCCCTCCCAGGAGTCCATTGCTCGTGGCCGGAACTCTGTACGATGCCACGGAACTGAATGACCTGGTTGCTACTGCCTACGCGTGGTACTGGTACAAGACCAACAACACTACTTACCTGAACGAAGGGGACGACCTTTTCTACCATGTGTGGGACAGCGCTGACGGTCAGACCGTCGGCGGCGACAGCGGCTGGACGTACTCGGTTAAGGAGTACAACCAGGTCTATAAGTGGAGCTTTGACTACGTACGGTGGCGGTCAGGCAAGAATGCGGATGGCACTTCGCCGCCAGTGGAAACGGTATTGGCGGCGGCCAACCCCTATGGCGGGCCCTGGACTGACTACACTACTCCCGTCCAATTTGAGTGGGTGGCAGGCGACAATGGCAACCAGCCCAGCATCAATCCAGTACTCAACACTCCCGTGGTCAGCGCCACCACAGCTACGATTTTCCTGAGTCTCTTTAAGCCAAATACGACGCTGACGGTTTACTACGGGACCGCACCTCCCGGCACCTGCGATATCAACGACCCGCAGCCGCCGAACTGCATGCAACCGTACCCCGACTTCGGTTTCCTGGCGATGCTGAACGCCAATTACGCTGATCACTCTGAGACAACGACAGACTATCCGGACCAGCACGCTCTGGCCCAGGGAATACCTAACATTTATGACGCGACCGTAACCATTACGGGCCTGACGCCGAACACCTCGTATCACTGGCGCAGCTTGACGACTGATTCCCTGGGAAACATGGCAGCCTACAGCGATGAAATCTTCAACACGTCACCCCAGAATGACATCGTGACCCCGCCGGCCGTGGACCCAGCTTCCGGCAGGCCGGCCAGGAACCAGGCCATCGCCAGACCGGCCGGGGACAAGCCGTGCGTGGATCCATCCAGTCTCGAGGAGGGTCAGCCTGTGATGGATTCAAGGCTCATCTCGCAGATGCCATCGGACGTTCTGTCGTCACTAACTGCAATTTGCGAGCGGCGCTAGCTTGCTATGAGCCGCCGCCGCTTGGCCGATGGGGAATTTCTTGTAGCTGGCCGCAGATATTTATTTATGTCGTGGCTGCAACGTCGTTGTGAAGGATTGACAGCATCCGCCGGGAGAGAAGCCGTGCCGACCTCGCGCCGCACCGTGTACTTGGTTCTGACCTTGAGCCTGTTGGCGGCATCGCTGCCCGCGGTCGCGCAAGTCGTAACTGCAACCTTGCCCGCCGGGACGCTACCCGTTAGCGTCGCGGTGAACGCTACCACCAACAATATTTACGTACCCAACCAATGTGGCAGCGATCCCACCTGCCAAAGTCTGGGCACGGTGACCGTGATTAATGGCGCTACCAACACCGCAGCCGTTACGGTGGGATACTCTCCGTTCGCGGTGGCCGTGAATGCGGCGACCAATACGATCTACGTGACGAACAGTTGCGGTAACGACCCCACCTGCCAAAGCTCCGGCACGGTCACGGTGATCAACGGATCGAACAACAGTACCGCGACGGTTACGGTGGGATACACGCCCATTGCTTTGGCCGCGGACGCGGCGACCAACATGATTTACGTGGCCAATTACTGCGGCAACGACCCCACTTGCCAGAGCCCCGGGACCGTGACCGTCATTAACGCGAACAACAATAACAGCACCGCGACGATCAACGTGGGAGATTTTCCCGAGGATATAGCGGTGAACTCCACGACCAACAAGATCTATGTCGCCAACCGCTGTGGCAACGACATAACCTGCAGCAGCGTTGGCACCACGACGGTGATTAACGGCAACAATAACACTACGGTGGCGGTTCCGGTCGGGTTCGCGCCCTACAATCTCGATCTCGACGCGACCACCAATATGATCTATGTCTCGAATAACTGCGGTAACGACGTCACCTGTAAGAGCCCAGGCACGGTCACTGTGATCAACGGCATCACCAATACGACCGCGACGGTCCCGGTCGGCGTTTCTCCCGAGGGCATTGCGGTCGACGCCGTCACCAACCAGATTTACGTCGCCAACGAGTGCGGCAAGGACGGCTCGTGCCTCAGTCCGGGCACGGTCACGGTGATCAACGGCGCCACCAACAACACCACCGCCGTGGGCGTCGGGTTCAGCCCGCTGGTCGTTAATATCGACACGACGACCAACCAGATTTATGTGACGAATTTCTGCGGCAACGATGTTAACTGCAAGAGCGCCGGAACCATCAGCGCGATCAACGGGGCAACCAATTCCGCTTTGCCGATTGCGGTTGGAGATGGACCCAGCGGAGTTGCGGCCAACGCAACAACCAACACGGTCTATGTTCCCAATTCCAACGACGGAACCGTATCCGTCATCGGGGCAAATACCAAACTGCAACTGGTCAACGTTACGCCCTGCCGTTTAGTGGACACCCGCGGCCAGGACGGGGAGTTTGGCGGCCCACCCATTCAGGGCGGCACTTATCGCAGCTTCCCCATCCCGCAAAATACCAATTGCAATATTCCCGCCAGCGCCGCCGCGTATTCCCTGAATGTCACGGTGGTTCCACATACGACGCTGGGGTATTTGACCATCTGGCCCACGCCGCAACAGCAGCCCGTGGTATCCACGCTGAACTCCCCGGATGGCCGCATCAAGGCTAACGCCGCCATCGTACCGGCAGGCGTAGGCGGCGCGGTCAGCGTGTACGTTACCGATACCACCGACGTCATCCTGGACATCGATGGCTACTTCGCTCCGGCCACTCAGCAAACCTATCAGTTCTATCCGCTGACGCCGTGCCGCCTGGTGGACACGCGCGGCACCGATGGCAGCCTCGGAGGACCGCGCCTGGCCGCGAAAACGCCGCGCAGCTTCCCGCTGCTGACGAGCAGTTGCATTCCGGCAGGTCTCAATCCGCTGGCGTATTCGCTCAACTTTACGGTCGTGCCCAATCCGTCGGGTCAGCCGCTGGGCTATCTGACGGTCTGGCCAACCGGCGAGTCGCAACCCGTCGTCTCGACCCTGAACAATCCGACCGCGACGGTTGTGGCCAATGCCGCGATTGTGCCCGCAGGCACGAACGGAGACGTCGAAGTCTATGCCTATAACACCACCGATCTCTTAATCGACATTGACGGCTACTTTGCCACGCCGGGAACGGGCGGATTGTCGATGTATCCGGTGGCGCCGTGTCGCGTGCTGGACACGCGC
>PLBD01000172.1 GCA_003135315.1 Acidobacteriaceae bacterium
GCGAGCAAGCCATTCGCGAGCAGATCCGCAAGATCGACGCCGTGCTGTACACGCACGGTCACGCGGACCACATCCTTGGACTGGACGACGTCCGGCCGCTGAGTTTTCCGCGCATCACCGGCGGCGGCAAGATCCCGCTGTTCGCCAGCGAGAACACAGCGCGGGTCCTGCGCAACGTCTTCCGCTACATCTTTGAAGCCGACTACAAATACGGCGGCCTGGCGCAAGTGGAATTGCAGCCGGTAAACGGGCCGGTGGAACTTTTCGGCGCGACCTTTCAACCGCTGGTGGTGATGCACGGCGATGTACCCATCGAAGGGTATCGTTTTGGCGGGGCCGCATATCTGACCGACTTCAGCAGCGTGCCGGAGGAGACGCTGGCGCAACTGGAAGGGTTGGACATTCTGTTTCTCGATGCGCTGCGGCATCATCCGCACCCCACGCACTCGACGGTGGAGAACTCGCTGAAGATTGTGGAGCGGCTGAAGCCGAAGCGAACGTACTTCACGCACATCTCGCACGATCTGCCGCATGAAGCGACCAACGCTGCGCTGCCGGACAATGTGCGGCTGTCGCACGATGGGCTGAAGCTGGAGTTCGAGATTTAACACTACGCCATGCAAGTCTTTCGACATCTCGATGATGTCCCGCCCGACTTCGGCCCCACCGTGGTCAGCGTGGGCAACTTCGATGGAGTGCATCGCGCGCACCAGGAAGTGGTGCGCCACATGGCCGAGCGCGCGCGCTTTTACGGCGGCAAAGCGGTGGTGGTGACGTTTGAGCCGCATCCTTTGCGCATCTTGCGTCCTGACGTCGCGCCCAAGCTGCTGACTGCGCTGCCGGCCAAGCTGAAGCTGCTGGAGCAGACCAACGTGGACGCTGTGCTGGTGCTGCCGTTTACGCGCGACTTGTCGCTGATGACGGCCGAAGATTTTGCGCGACGCGTGCTGGCGGAGACCCTGCACGCCCGCGAAGTCCACGAAGGCTACAACTTCCACTTCGGTCATAAGGCGCAGGGGAACGTAAATACGCTGGCCGAGCTGGGCAGGCAGTTCGGCTTTGAAGCGAAGATCTATCCCGAGCAGTTGCTGCGCGGACATCATCTCTCCAGCAGCGAGATTCGGAAGTTGATTGCGGAGGGAAATGTCAGCCGCGCCCGTGCGCTGCTGGGAAGGCCATTCAGCATTATCTCCACGCCAGGGCGCGGCCGTGGCTACGGCCGGCAGTACACGGTGCCGACAGTGAACCTGGCGCGCTACGACGAACTGGTGCCGGCGATTGGGGTTTACATCACGTGGCTGCGCGTTGCCGGCGAATGCTTTGAGGCGGTGACCAACGTGGGCAACCGGCCGACATTCGGGGAAGAGTCGTTCGCCATCGAGAGCCATCTGCTCAACTTCCATCCCATCGAGTTGCAGCCCGAGACGGAGCTGGAGTTGATCTTCCTGAAGCGGCTGCGGCCGGAGGTCAAGTTTGCCTCGGTGGAAGCGCTGCGCGAGCAGATCGGGAAAGACGTGCAGAAGGCGAAGAGATATTTTCGAGGAAGCAAGTAATTTTTTCCCACCTTCCCCAGCACTCCGCTTCCCACCCCAATTCGCGCAAAGGAAGCGCGAATCGGGGGCCCCGGTTTCGCTCCGTGCTGGGCTATCATGATTCCGCGCCTGCGGCGCTCTGTTTTTCGAGCTTCTTACTCCACGGCCAAAAAGAAAAGCTAGTTCTCACGCAGATACTGAAGGCCGTCCCTTTTGACAGAGCAGACTTAATCAGGGTTTCCTTAGCAACCAGCTGAAGCTGACACCTCATTTCTCCCTGGTCTCGGTGCCTTCTCCGGTCTTTGTCCAGGTCTTTCCGTCGTCGGTGGAGAACTCCGACCACCACTCTACTTTGTCGTTACCGTGAAATTGATTTGTGGTGCGAAATTGCACGCTCTTGCCCTTAATCTCATCGGTGCTCGAATACACCCAGAGTTCGCCATTCTCGCCAACCTCCAGCGCGGTGTGGCGTGGCGTTTCCTCGCCGAGAGAGACACCGTAAAAGTAGAACTTGCTGGTTTTGGGTGCGAAGGCATAAACGGAGAGATTGCGCAGAGGCGTCCCACCGAAGTCGATGTCCTGATCGCAGACGACGAAGATGTGGTCGGGTGACCAGACGCATTTGGTGACGGCGCTGGTTTTGTTGGAATGGCTATAGGCGGAATCGAAAAACTGGCCGGTGCTGGTCCACTTGCCGCCGACCCAGCGATTCAACCTGGCAGCAGGGGGCGTTGTGTCCACAGCCAACAGCGCCAGGGAGCAGCTAATCACAAGAAGGGACCGCGCAACCATCTTCATAAGCACTTCCTGGGAGTTCAACCTTAAGGCGATTGGACCCCGACGTAGTATAGGAAGAATCATGTCGCGGAGGGGAGAATTTTGGATGAATCGCCGCAAAACCTGACGAACGGCTGCCGGAACGGTTTGCGCGGTTGCGTCCAACCTGATAGCTTTTCCCATTACCCCAAAAAATGATGAACAAGACCATTCCTCTTACCCTGTTCTGCTGCCTGTTTTGTGCGCCGCTGCTGGCGCAAGTTTCCAGCGACAATCCCGCCGATGCGCTGCGCCATCCTGGCTGGAATGCGGGGATTTTCGCGGGCGGTGGAACGTCGGTGGACAGCACGCCGAGCGGCAGCAACCTGGTGATCGGCGTGCGCCTGGGGCGCGTGCTGACGGACGAACACGGCCCGGGAATTCTGCACGGCACCTACGAGATGGCCATCGACATTGTGCCGCTGGACGAGTACTGGATCAATGGCGCGCAGTACGCCGGCGGCGTCGATCCCGTCGTCTTCAAGTGGAATTTCACCAGCGGCCACACCATTATTCCGTACTTTGCGGCGGTGGGCGGGGCGGTGTTCAGCACGCACAATCTGCCGCCCGGCGATACCTCGCAGATCAACT
>PLBD01000426.1 GCA_003135315.1 Acidobacteriaceae bacterium
CCGAAAATTCCATATTCATGCTGCACAGATACCAGATCGACATTGGTGAAATTGAGGAACTCCGCTGCGCTTTCGTAGGAATCCAAGTCCTCTTCGGTCAATTCGAAACGAACCCGCTCAGGGTAGTCGTATTGAGACTCCGGATCATTGACCGGCAGAGCAAATAACCGCTCGGTTCCATACTCGGTTGAAACCGCATTACACAAGTCGGTGGTAAACGTGGCGATACCGCATTGCCGGGGAAGATAGTTTCCAATGACTGCGACTCGGCTCGGAAGCGCCAGACTAACGGTCGGATCGAGCGCCGGCGCGGACTTGACTTGATGCGAAAGCGAACCTGAAATTCTCAATGGCCTTCTGAACGGTAATGTCTTCGGCAACGACATGAACTCTCTCCACGCATCGCTTCAGGATGCTCGTTAGGAAGTTGCGGCTCCGATACGTTCTGCCACCGCAGGTGACTCGCATCGCGCCGCGAAACATCTACTTTTCATTCCACCTGAGCTTTGTGGATGTGTTTGGGTTGTGGGCGAATATTCGCCGAATAAATCAGGCTGTTCCGCATCCAGAGACCAGGCGAAGTATTTTGGAGGACAAGCCTGCCCTACAACGTTCTCATCTTCGCGTCGGCGCGTCTGAGCAATAGTGACCATTCATGCGCGGCTGTGCGCTGTATCCTAATGTCTCCACGTACGGTTTTCGGCGATAAGGTCATTCGGAGTAGAAACCGTTACCAACGAGCAGTGTGGAACAGGTTTATGCATCGCCAGGTATTAGTTTCGTGCCTGTCGCTGAGAAATTTAGAAGAAGGGCTCATCATGAAAACCAAGTATCTTCACATCTCCGCTTATCCCTGCAACAAGTGCGACGGGCCGGTCGTTGCGGGGGCATTTGGAATCCGCGAAAGCGAAATAACCAGGGAAGGCGAGCTGACGCAGGTGGGAGCGGTTTGCCTGTCGTGCGGAAATAAGCAATCCAAGATGAGCGATGGAAATGTCGTTCGCCAGTTCGCGCCCGTGGAATGGGCTGCGCCAAAAACCAGAAAGATAGCCAGCGATCTTCCCGTTCACGCTTAACGCGCGGGCTGATCTCGGGATTGCAATTGGGTGAAACATGACCGCTACTCCGTACTTGCCGGCATTTGAGGCCATCCAGGTGGATGCGATACTTGCCGACGCAGTTGTTCTTAGCTGGAGCGATCTGATGCCAGAACGCACGTCGGGCCTGATTCACATTGAATATCACGTTGAACCGCTTGGGGCAGTGGAGTTCGTGAAAGTATGGGCCTCCACGATACGCGGCTACTGGAAGCTTATCTGTGAAGATTGGAGGCGCTGGGATCCTTCCCAAAGCAGCGGGCCCCATTTCCGTAATGGATACAAGTCAGATGGATTAAACAAAATGTTAGACACGATAATGCAACATCAGGAAGTATTTCTGGTGGGCGCGGCGCCCGGCAAAGACCGCATGATCCAGGTAGGTCCGCCGACCGACGCCGATAAGACGGCGGCGACGACGACGATGGAAAGCTTTGATGACCGTTTGAAGCATGAGGCGGGGAAGTTGACATTCAGCTGTAACAAGCCTACGGTCGAAGGTGAGTGAGTTGTTCCTTTCCTCTTTCAGTTTCTCTGATCTAAGTCAGCCTTCTGAAGTCGCGCCTCTTAGTCAACGAAAGTCTTCAGGAGTTGCAGCCCTTGCTCGCAGTGTCTCTGTGCGCCTGCAACCCGGCATCTTCGCTAGCTACTAGCTAAATGGATAGGGCTCTACGAGAGCAAGTGTCCGTCTTTCCGAAAAAACGAGATTGGTAAGGATGACACCCAGCAGTCTCCGCGCGTTCGGGATTCGATTGAGAGGTTCGATGTCAAACCAGATACAAACCGGCACGATGATGGTTCAGCAATCAGAAGCGTTGCATGCGCTCGGAATAGCGAGCGAGCCTTATGCTAGAAATTGGGATTCGCTCGGGGTCCTCGAGAGCTCAGGCCTTGACCGCAAGTTGCGGGCAGCTGGATGGAAGTTGTTTTTCATGGCCGGCGAACTGAGGGCGGTGGTTCCGGCATGGGGCGGACAGAAGACTCTAGGCCGAGGAGTGAAGCGGCTCCTGGCTCAAACCCGGCTGCAACATTTCAACTGTCTGGAAGTGACCCACATCCGCAGGGAACGCTTTCTTGGCGTACCGTATGTGTCCATAGCTGCACACTCGCGCCACATTCAACAAGCCTCGCAGATTGAATCGGCCGAGCAGCGTGCTCACGATGGCAATGGCGAAGCGCGGCGATCCGGCAAATAAATCGAAACAATATAACAAGGAGATACGAATGACATGGGACCAAGTGGAGAGCAAATGGAAACTACTGGTGGGTTCTGCCAAGGAAAACTGGGGCAAACTTACGGACAGTGACCTCGACCAGATATCCGGCAAGCGGGAGGAGCTTACCAGCAAGATCCAGCAAGTGTACGGAATCACTCGAAGAGAAGCTGACAAGCAAGTATGGGATTGGGGTAGGAGCGTAGAACGAACTCAGAAGAAAATTGCTTAGCTTACGCAAGTAGCTTGGTCGACAGCTTCCGAAGCCCGCAGAGATATCTCCACGCAAGAGTCCAAGGAGAGGATTATGACTACCACAATGGAAACGCCAGAAACGAGCACAACGCCTCCACAGGAACCAGTAACTCCGAAGCAGCAAGTTTCTCGATGGCACACAGCCGGGGAGCGCGCCGAAGCGATAAGGGCCAAAAAGCAGAGAAGACGCGCCGCTCATAGAATTGCATTGAGAAGGTCGCACGCCAAGGGTTAGTCCCATCTAACCGCCAGACGTGTGTTCGCCAACAGGGCGGTCACGGTGAGCGACGACAGACTCGTAGTTTCTTGGGCTCCGCAGACTATCCTTTATTACAGTTATTACATGGCTCGCTGCCACCGGGGACATCGCGTCCTTCAGGCGCGAGCCCCTCTGTTTTCCCCATCAGCAAGCGCACCCCGGAAAATCGCCTCGGGGGGCTTAATTGCCACATTTCGGAAAGTGAGCCGTAGTGCTCAGACTCGGAAGTGCAAACGTGGAATCCTTGCATATGACAGGCCCCTCACTCCACGCAGCCCGGCGCAGCAAGTTATAACCGGGCAATCGAAGGATGATCTGGCAAGGAAAATCAAAATGCGTATTACCCGCTTACTATTGCTGACACTCCTGATGCTGGCCATCCCAGCCGCTGCGTTCGCGCAGTTCGAGGTGTCAGTCGTGATCGCTCCACCCGCACTGCCTGTGTACGTTCAACCCATGGCTCCCGACAATGGTTATTTGTGGACGCCCGGCTACTGGGCTTACGGAGGTGAAGGCTACTTCTGGGTGCCGGGTACGTGGGTCGAGCCGCCCACCGTTGGTTTGCTCTGGACTCCAGGCTACTGGGGCTGGGGCGGCAGCGCTTTCGCCTGGAATGGCGGCTACTGGGGTCAGCAAGTCGGCTTCTACGGCGGCGTCANNGGCGCCGGCGGAGTTACCGCCCGACCGACAGCAGCAGAAGAGACCGCGTCACGCGAGCAGCACACGCCTGCAACCTCTCTGCAAACCCAGCATGAGCGGTCTGCGGGTAGCAACCACGAACTCCTGGCGTCCGTGAACCAGGGCAAGCCGGCGATCGCTGCAACTGCGAAGCCTGGGGAGTTTAGCGGTAAGGGAGTAGTAGCGGCCAAACAAGCCGGAGCACCTTACAAGGCTCCTG
>PLBD01000486.1 GCA_003135315.1 Acidobacteriaceae bacterium
GTACACTGTCTCGGTAGCTCCAGAAGGGAAACATCATGCGCTGGTATCACGATTTGTCGTACTTTTTCGGAGGCGCCTTCCTGGCGAACTCGATTCCACATCTGGCAAATGGTGTTTCCGGCCGTGCCTTCCAGAGTCCCTTCGCCAGTCCGCCCGGGGTAGGACTGTCGTCGGCGACGGTGAATGTGCTGTGGGGCCTCCTCAATCTCGCGATAGGTTATGTGCTGGTGTGCCGGGTGGGAAGCTTCGAGCTGCGCAAGACCCGGCACGTACTCCCGCTTGCGGCGGGCATTCTGGTCATGTCGGTCATGCTGGCTCGAACCTTCGGCCGCTTTTATGGAGGGCTGTGAGTCTTTTCAAGGAGGGCAGGGCGAACGCCATATCGCGGACTCCCTGGTCTCGAAAGGCGCGAGACCCNNGGAGTCTTGGCTAACTCCGCGCCGAGGGCGTCCACGGAAGCCTTCATGGAGAGGCCTTTTTTCTGGCACTTCTCAAAGAAAGCGGTGACATCAATGTTGGCGGCCTGCGCCAATTCGACCTTTTCACCAAGGGCTTCGATGTCGACGGGGTCGGCTAGGTCTTCCTTCTCCTCAACTCCCTCGAAGATGTTGAACAGATACTTGTAGAGGTCACTCATAAATCTCCCATCGGCGCCAGAGTTTCTGGAGTCGGGCGCAGGGCTTCCGTGAACCGCGGGAGCGTCTCCGCCTTCGGCGCAGGCTTGAAGCTTGCATCATACCGCAACCGGGGGCAAAACCAGCAGCAATCCGCTGGCTACGTCCCGGTCAAGCTGAGCCGCCCGCGATGCGGCGGTGGTCACGAGTTCAAGTAATCCCAGTGGAGATTTGTGCAGTCGTGCGAAGCGGCGCAACCCAGCGCAGGTGCATCGGTCAATGCATACAAAGTGACCTGCAGGGCTTTGGCAACCGGCAAAGTCACGATTATATACTTCACAAAAGTTAGCGGAGGGTATCTAATTGAGACCCAAGCCGCAAAAGCGTTTTTTTACAATTCCAAAGCGGCGATGGTCTGGGAGGAAATCTATGTCTGTTTGCATTGCCGCTATTTGTTACGAGGACGATCAGCCCAGAATTGTACTTTGTCGTGACTGGAAGGGAGAAATAGCTGGAGTCGGGAGCACGGAAACGATTGCCAAAGAGCACGCGATCTCCAAGGACTGGATCGCGCTCTTGGCTGACAACATCTCTCGGTCTCAGGAGCTCTGCGTCCGCTATCAATACCACTTGAAGACGCAGCCATTCACCGAGCAAAACCTTGGGACAGAAGTTCGCAAAGTTTTCCACGAATACAAAAAGGCTCTTGCTGACAGTTACCTGAAATCAACCTACGGCATTTCGTTCGACCACTTAATAACAAACGGCAGAGACAGCATCGGAGAAAAGTTCACAACACAATGCCTAGAGGACATAAGCAGACTCACGGTGAACTCGCAATTAATATTGGCTGGATTTATTGAGGGTTCCCGCCCGCTAGTAGGCGCAGAATATCGCGAACGAGAAGCGATGATATGCACCGTCAGCGAAATGAACGAAGGCGATCCAGTCACAGTTGATGAAGAGTTCTCGGCAATTGGCTCTGGACACACAATAGCTCGGGCCATGCTGTGTTTGCGAGAGCAGGAAATACAGTGTTCGTTGATGCAGACCATATATGCGGTTTATGAAGCGAAGCTGATGACCCTGAAGGTCCCCGGGGTTGGAGAAGCTATGTCAATTGAGGTTTTCTATCCCGATGGAACGATGAAGGCGTTATCTGACAATGGATTCGACAGATGCTTCGCGCTCTTCAGGAGATTTGGCCCCAAGTTGTGGAGAAGCACTGACGAAAAGTCCCAGAAGAGAGCGATGAAGTGGTTTGATATTGACGATTCCTACTTAGAGGATTTTAGCGACGATCTGGAATCGGCTGTAGGGCGGGCAAAACAGATTGAGGAAGGACAGACAAAATGAACTTGATTTCTAACGATGAGCTTGTGCGGACGATCTTCGATGCCGTTACAAAAGTGGAAGGGGCTACGTCTCTAGAAAAGTTGAAGGCCGTAATCCGCGCCGGAAAGATCGCAGAAGCGTACCAGTGTGGAGGAACGGCCTTCAATGTTGCCGAAGAAACATTGGCTGGAGCAGATCACTTAGTAATGGAAGCGAGTCCCATGAGCACCAACACCTGATGGTTGCTTCCGGTTTCAGATTCGTTATAGACCATGCTGACCACTCTATATCCGAGGTTGGCCAGCACATTAATCTCATGGATTTGGGTTTGATCTCCCAAGCCCTGGACGAATTTGTAAAGTGGGGTGGATGATGGATTTGTCATTGTCCTCCTTACGCTGCGGTTAGTTGTTCAAATGTCATCGGATCGGCGGTAACCATATGGCGCAGAGTGTCGAGAAACAAATCGGGACGATTCCGACGGTCAAAGCGGAAACTCATTTCGTCCAGATAGGCTTGCAGGTGCTTCGCGCTGATGCGATGCCAAGTTCCGATGATGCCGCGCTTCAACAACGAGAAAGCGGATTCTACGGTG
>PLBD01000540.1 GCA_003135315.1 Acidobacteriaceae bacterium
CCAGCAGTGCCGTGAGCGCACGCAGAATCCGGCTCTTCGCCTGCCCGCGCAGTCCCAAAAGAATGAAATTATGCCGGGAAAGAATTGCGTTGACGATCTGGGGCACAACCGTGTCGTCATACCCGACGATGCCAGGGAAAGTGGGACCGCTGCCGCGCAGGCGTTCCATGAGGTTGTCGCGCATCTCGTCCTTGACGCGGCGGTTGCGCACCCGCTCTTCGGAGAATTGCTGGCTGCGGCGAAGCTCGGCCAAAGTTTGTGGGAGATTGCTCAAGGGCTGGTCACCTCCGAGGTCACGGCCGCCCACTTCCAAGGGCAAGCCGAACCAATTGCGGATGTCCGTATTCTACGCCAGCGGCTATCACAGGCGCGGGTGACAGAAATCACCAGGAGATGGGTTGATCGTCGCGATGAAAAAAACTCAGGAAGAGGCGCCTTTGTGGCTCGATCACTCTTTGCTTGTCGCGGCGCTTTTCGATTGGTCGATCGCCAGATTTGATTCCAACCCGTGCTTGATCTCCGCTTCGCCCGCTCCATTGGGCGAAAGCAACGTCATCGCCGCATTGGCATCCACTGCACGCAGGCGGAGATCGCGCTGCGGGAAGGGAATTTCGATGCCGGCCAGGTCCAGCAGGCGCATCACTTCGAGCGCCACTTCGCTCTTCACTTTGACCGTGTTGCTCTCCTGCATCACCCAGAACTGTAGTTCGAAATTGAGAGCGCTGTCGGCAAATTCCTTGAAGTAGGCAGCCGGAGCAGGCGAGGTGAGCACAAGTTCGTGCGCAGTGGCAGCCTGATCGAGCAACCTGGAGACCAGCTTGACGTCGCTGCCATAGGCCACCCCAACCGGCAGGTCTACGCGCCGCAGCGATTCCGACAGCGTCCAGTTAATTACTTTGCCGGAGATGAAGTTCCCGTTGGGGATGATGACCTCGGCTCCCTGGAAGGTCTTCACCGTGCTGGACCGAATTCCGATTCGTGTCACCGTACCTGTGGTTCCGTCGACATCGAGAACGTCGCCGACGTGAATCGGCCGCTCGAATTGCAGGATAAGTCCAGAAATAAAATTGTTGACGATGTTCTGAAGGCCAAAGCCTACGCCCACGCCCAGCGCGCCGGTCAGTACCGTGAACTTGTTCAGTTCCACCCCGCCGAGGTTCACCGCAAAAAAGAAGACCAGCAGAAGCAACAGGTAATGCAGCATCGACGAGAACAGCTCAGGCAGACCGCGGGACAGATGAAACCGGCTGAGCAGTTCCTCGCGGAAGAGAAAGCGCACAGAGCTGGATATGGCATATCCGACCAGCAGAATCACGAAAAAGCCCAGTATGCTGCCCAGAGTGACGCTCGCCGATGCGCCGGCGATGTGAAACTCGAGCACATCCTTAACGCGAGCAGCCACCCATTCGCCGAGGCCCAGCAGGTCCACGGTGACCCTCAGCCAGATCAGGACTCCCGCCCATTGCAGGGTTCGAGGTACCCAACGGACGATGGTGTCGCGATGGCAGCGGACCGCAGCCAGTTGCTGTGCGCCGGGCCAGTCAATGCCCTCAAGCAATAGCAGGGTGAACACGCGCACTACGGTGAGCATGCAGACGGCGATAAACGTACTGTACAGGCACAGGATTGCCAGGAACTGTGCCAGCCTGACATAGCCCAACAGGTTCGCCACCAGCGAGACGCCCAGAATGAAGACGGCGAGCCTTATGGCCTGGAGGCGAAGCCAGCCGGAGTTGCCTTCGCCCTTCGAACGTGGCGTGCGTGAGGGCCGGAGCAGAATGGCGAAGAAAACGAAGACGACCAGTTGCAGGACGAACTGCACCTCCCGCTTGGTTGAAGGCGAGAACGCCATCCATGCGGTAAATGCGCTGAGCCCGTAAACGACCGCGAGGCAATACAGCACGATGCGAAACGGTGGTGCGATGAAAGGAGGCAAGAGAACAACAATAGGGATGAAAGAGACCAGGATGACCAGGCCCACCAGCGGCAAAGGGGCCGAAGGCGCCAGCAGGTAAGCGCCCAGCATCGGCGGCAGCAGGCCGAGCGCAATCCAGTGACGGGCAATATGCTGCATTAACGCGGGTTGAGTATCCGTCGGCTGGGCGTAGCGCGCCGCGGTGTGCAGCCGGTAAGCGCCAAACAATGAGAGGAACAGGAGCATCGCCAGCAAAACCAGTGCGCCCCGCGTCTGCAAGGCAAAGGCGCGAATGGCCTGCAGCCGGGTGAAAGCGGTGAGGTAAATGCCGCCGCTCTCGCCCTCTTGCCGCCGCTGATTCATCTGCCACAGGGGCAAACTGTCGCGTTCGAATAGGCGGCTGTCCTGGTCCTGCTGCGATTTATTCAGGCGGTATAGGACATCCAGCGCAAGCTGGTCCTGGCTGCCAGCGCGGACCTGCAGATTTACCAGGACGCGCAGTTGGTCCTGCGCCTGCGCCGTCAGCTTGCGCAGCGATGTGACGGACTCCCGGATGACATCCAGGGTCGGGCCGAGGTCGGGAGTCGACTTGTTCTCCTCCAGCGTGGCATTCCACGGTATTTGCTGCGCCTGCAATTGCTGAACTGCCGATTGCGCGGTATTGGCCCAATCCAGTAGCTCTCGACGCGTGGCGGCAGTATCTTTCTGCACAGCGCGCCAATAATTTTCCTCTTCGCGAATCTCCAGAGCAGTAGGAGAGGCGGCCAGCACGGCGTCCGTGTTCTTTTCCCGTGATTGCAACTCGCCATGCCGCGTATCGAGGGTGGCTGTGGTAGCGCTTAGTTGATCGGGCGAGGGCAATCCGTCTGAAATCTCGCGCAGCATGCGCTTGAGATCTTCCGAACGGGCGGCGACATCCGGCAAGGGAATGTCAACCGAAACCGGCGCTGCCGGAGCGGCAGGGGCCGGAGCGGGCGCTGCAGCCGCAGCCTTTGCTTCCGAGCTTCCGAGCAGCAGCTTGGCCGCAGAACCGGATGCCTGGGCGACAGCCGGCCTTGCGATACAGACCAACGCCAGCAGCAACAGCGTATAAGAGACGACGCGAGGGTTGGCTTTGGCGCCGCCAATACCGGAGGTAGAGGGCCGTTGGGACATGCTCCCGACATTATCGCCGATCACAGCAAGCTGTGAACGAAATCCGATCGCAGCGGTTCAGGCACGATCCAACTCGTCTAACATGCCTTCCATTTCGGAGAGAGCGTGCTGATTGCGGGTGCGTCGGGCGCAGTCGATGCCGTGCCGCAGCATGGCACGCGCTTCCTCCGTGCGTTCGGCCTGGGCCAGGGCCTGGGCAGCCATGAAGTAGCCATTCGTGTAGTCGGGGTGTGCAGCCAGCAACTGTCGGAACTCCGCGAGGGCAGCGTCAGTTTCTCCAGAACCGGAATACTCCAGCCCGAGCGCGTAGCGGGCAAAGGCGTCGTCTGGTTTGGCTGCGAGGATCTCTTTGAGGGCGGCTACACGGGTTTCGTCTGGCATGGAGTGGTTCTCCCGCGAACGATAATCGCATGACAGAGGCAGGTTCTGAAAGTCCATCGTGGGCCATGGTGGATGCGATGCAGGCCGGACAGTACAATTGGCCCTTGATCTCATTTGCGAGGAACTGATTGGCCTGTCCTTTCTTCATGCCGGATTCTCGACTTGCTGCGGATTGGCCATTTCCGCAGCGGCTGCCTTTAGGCGCGGGATGGGCGGGTGTCTGTACTGCGCCCGGTCACGAGGATGCTCGCCCGCGGGAAGAAGAACTGAAGTCGGGCTGCAACCTCGGCTATGCTAAGAATTGCCACCGTCTTCCCGCCGATCGCCATGCTGACGCGGTGCGCTTTGTGCTGGGAGAGGAACGTGATGGAATCGTACGCGTGCTGTTCGCCTGCGAGCGGGCGCACCTGCCGGCGAGCCATGGCGAGCTGTTGTACTTGAAGGCAAGCGGCGCGTGGCTCCAGCGACACGAGAATGCGTGCGTGCAGCGTATGGCCGAGTGCTATGTGCAGGCGCAGATGGAACGGCGGGCGGGTTGTAGGGCGAATCAAGGCGAGGAATCATGACTAAGGCAGGAGCAAAGGGAATGCCTGTCGCTGGCTCGAAACCTGAAACTCGAAACTCGAAACCCAATCGCTATGGACGATAAGCAGAACGATAATTTACGACCGAGGCCGGTAAGCGAGTCGAAGTCCGAGATGATTGAACTCGTTTTACCGAACGACACCAATCCGCTGGGAGCGCTGCTGGGCGGGCGTTTGATGCACTGGATCGACCTGGCCGGAGCACTGGCTGCGCACCGCCATTCGCACTCCTACGCCGTGACGGCTTCGATGGACCACATCGATTTCCTCGTACCGGTACACGTGGGCGACATGGTGATCCTTCAGTCGGCTGTCAATCGCGTCTTCCACAGCTCGATGGAGGTTGGAGTGAAAGTGCTGGTGGAGAACTACATCTCCGGGACGCGGCAGAAGGTGGCGACGGCTTATCTCACGTTCGTCGCCGTAGATCGTTTCGGAAGGAAGCTGCAGGTGGCGCCCGTAGTTCCCGAGACAGAAGAAGAACAGCGGCGTTACGAAGGCGCGCTGCGGCGTCGCGAAGCTTCGCGCAACGAACGCGAGCGCAGGCAAGCGGCCAGGAGATAAACATTGCGTCGTCTAACTGGAGTCTTGATTGTCTTAGTCGGATTGTTTTCATTCCAGCTCCTGGGCCAGCAGAAAGAAGCTGATCAGAAAAGCGAGTCCGCGCCCGAGCAGACGGTCGAAAAATCGGCTCAGTTCAAGTCCCCGGCGGAAACGCCGAAGCCAGCCGAGGGACAAAAAGAAACTCCGCCGGTCATCACTCATCATGAAATCCGCGTAGGCGGCCGGGTACTTCATTACACCGCGACCACTGGGCTCATGCCCATCCGCAACACTGAGAACGATGAGGTTGAGGCCAATATTTTCTTCGTCGCCTACACGCTGGAGAATGCAGGTCCCAATCGCCCGCTGATGTTTTCCTTCAATGGCGGGCCGGGCTCGGCATCGGTATGGCTGCACATGGGCGCGATCGGTCCGCGGCGGGTGAAGATGCTGCCCGATGGCAGCATGCCACCGCCGCCGTTCGAACTCATTGACAACCAGCAGACCTGGCTCGACCAGACTGACCTGGTATTTATCGATCCAGTCGGTACCGGCTACAGCCGTGCCACGAAGAAGGAGTTCGCCAAGAAGTTTTACGGAGTAAAGGGCGACATCTCCTCCGTGGGCGAGTTTATTCGCCTGTACCTGACGCGGTATCAGCGCTGGACCTCGCCGTTGTTCCTTGTGGGCGAAAGCTACGGTACAACCCGTGCTGCCGGGCTGAGCGGATATCTCATCGACAAGGGCATTGCGCTCAGCGGCGTGGTGCTGGTGTCGTCGGTACTCAACTTCCAAACTTTGGGATTCTCCCACGGCAACGATCTGCCGTATATCCTCTACCTGCCCAGTTACGCCTCCACCGCGTGGTACCACAAGAAGCTGCCTGCCGATTTGCAGCAGCGCGATCTGCAAAGCGTGTTACGGGAAGCCGAGCAGTTCGCTTCCGGCCCGTATGCGAGCGCCCGCGGGAAGGGTGACGCCTTGAGCCAGCAGGAGCGGCAAAGCATAGTCGATCAACTGACGCGTTTTACCGGTCTCGACCGCAGCCTCATTGATGAGAACGATCTTCGCATCAAGCAACCGATCTTCTGCGGCGAGCTACTGCGTCAGCAACGGCTCATGGTGGGCCGTCTGGACAGCCGCTTCACCGGCCCAAGACTCTCCCAGGGGCCGGCGGGGGATTATTACGATCCCACGATGTCGGTGGTTCGGCCGCCATTCACGGCGACGTTCAACAACTACGTCCGCGCCGATCTCGGCTACAAGACCGATCTGGCCTACAGCATCCTCGACTCCCTGGAATGGGATTGGGGATCGGCTGGCGAGGGCTTTGCGGATACCAGCGAAGCGCTGCGGCAGGCTTTCGTCAAGAACCCCTATATGAAGCTGTTCGTGGCATCGGGATATTACGACTTGGCGACGCCTTACTTCGCAACCCAGTACACGTTAAATCATATGGACCTGGATCCCCAGCAGCACGCGAAGATTACCTTGGGTTATTACGACGCCGGGCACATGATGTATCTGCGCAGCGACTCGCTGGATCGGTTGAAGCAGGATGTGTCGGGATTCCTGGCCGGCGCGTTGCATTAAGTGCCGCGGAGGAGGCAGAGACCTTATCTGCCCTCGACTTCCTTCTGCCCGGCAAACCGGTAGGTAATGCCGTTCCAATCGTAAGCGTAGATTACATGTTTCAGAGAACCGTCGGCAGCCGAGGTTGGCACTCGCACGTTGATGACGCCGTCCTGGGCGCCGGCGTAGGCGCTGTCGAGTGCGGAATCGCAAAAGCTAGTCCCGTCCGGCGCTTTGTCGACGGACCAGACTTTGTCGAACTTGATTTCTGAAAGCTGGCGAAAGACGGTGATGGCCAGGCAATTTTTCTCGCCCGCATAGGTAACCAGCAGCACGTGGTGACGTTCCGCAAGACCTTCAAGGTCGAGATTGGCAATGCGTGAATCGTCATCCTTTTCGTCGGGTACGGTCGACGCTGCGCGCCAGAGTCTGTGGACGGTGATTGGATCCAGCCCGGTCGCTTTCGCCCACTTTACGTCGTCCTTCTTGTGGACTTGCTTCCAGTTCTGGGCGAACACGCAGGGAACGAGGAAGAAGGTGCAAGCAATGATGGCGAGAATCCGCATAGCGGCGAGGCCCGAGAACCAGCGTTGTAACT
>PLBD01000317.1 GCA_003135315.1 Acidobacteriaceae bacterium
TCTCCTGGCGCTTTTGGACCAAATCAAATGTCAGCCGCTGTTTCGGATCGAGCTTTCCGAGGAGTCGCGGCTGATGCGGTTGATCGTTTTCATCGAGGAGGCAGAGCATTAAAACATCAGCCTCCGAGCTGACAAGAAGTTTCAGTTCGTCCTCGACAACCTGGTTTGCGTTGGCGACAACGGGATAGAAATTGGAGCGGCGGCGCCTGACGGTATCGCGATAGGCGAGGACCGTTTCCCTTAGAAAGCTGGCGGTGGCAACGGTCACCCCGCCAAAGTCCAGGAAGACTGGCTCTGGCACCGTTGGTTCTTTTTCAGCGCGTTCTAGCAGCTTCGGCAGAACCTTTCGTCCGTTGAGAGCTCCCGCCAGGACATCAGCATTTCCCAGTTCCGACATATGAATTCGCATTATCATTATCCTCACGTGATGCACGTGAATAGCGTGCCATACGGAGATGCTTTCTGTCAACTGTGGATTTCCAGGAAAACTACTCAATTCCTACTTATACCCATATAGAGGTGTTTTAACTTGTAATTTACCCTTATATGGGTACACTGTAGCTATGCCAAAGGCCAGCCGTTCATACCGGGCTCTGCCCACAATCACCATCGACCTGCTGGAGAAGCTGGGTCGGGACATTGCGGTTGCGCGCAAAAGGCGGCACCTGTCCATGCGGGACATGGCGGCCCGCATGATGGTCAATCTGAAAACGGTGCAGCGCCTGGAGAAAGGCGACCCGACCGTGGGTATTGGCATAGTCGCCGGCGCGCTCTGGATTCTGGGCCTGGACCGGCGCCTTGGCGATCTTGTCGCGCCTGAGAGCGATACGACCGGCTTGCAGGAGGACATCAAGAATCTACCGAGAGATTTTCGCAAGGCGAAGAAACGGGCCGATAAATACGATTTTTGAGTGAGCGATGCCAACCACATACATCTACATCTATCTCGAAGAAGGTCCGGTTCCGGCGGGTTTGCTGGAGACAATCGGCGTAGGCCGCGAGGCGACAGCCCGCTTTGCCTATGGCCGTCGCTACCTTGAGCGGAGAGACCGGCTGGCGATAGATCCTGTGCAGTTGCCGCTGCATGATGCCAATGAAGACCGAAAGTTTGTCGCGCCGGAAGGATTTGTTCTCTTCAACGGCATTCGCGACGCGGCGCCCGATGGCTGGGGGCGGCACCTGATGGACCGCGCCGCCGGCGCGCGCCCGCTGTCGGAATTCGACTATCTGATCGCCACCGGTGAAGCCCGTGTGGGCGCCCTGGCTTTCGGCCCGGATCTCTCTGGGCCGCAGCGCATCGTGCCGTGGCAGGAAGACAATCTGCATGGCGAGAACCTCAATCTGGCGGACATGCTCGAAGCCGTGCGCGAACTGGACACGGCGGATGGTCTCGCGCCCGAACATCGCCGCTTTCTCGTGCGCGGCTCCTCACTCGGCGGCGCGCGTCCCAAAGCGACGACGGACTATGACGGCAAGCAATGGATCGCCAAATTCGGGCGCGCAGAGGATCGCTTCCCTGTGTGCCGCGCCGAATACGTGACCATGACCCTGGCAGGACAGGTCGGCATTACCGTTCCGCCTGTGCGTCTGGAACAAATACTCGGGCAGGATATCTATCTGATCGAGCGCTTCGACCGCGCATCAGAGGGCAAAGACTATCGGCGGCTGCCGTTCATCTCGGGCCTGACGATCATTGGCGCGCATGAAAGCGAGTCGCCACAGCAAAGCTATCGCCGCCTTGCGGAGCAGTTGCGCCGTTTCGGATCGGCCCCCGTGACGGATGCGAAAGAATTGTGGCGGCGCATGGTGTTCAACATTCTCTGCAACAACAACGATGATCATCTGAGAAATCACGGTTTCCTGTGGGACGGGAAGGGGTGGCGTTTATCACCGGCCTACGACATCGTGCCCGCTCCTCAGGTCTCGCTTGAGCGGGACCTTGCGATCGGTGTCGGGCGGAACGGCCGTCAAGCAACTCTGCGTAATGCGTTGAGTGACGTTGCCAGCTTCGGGCTGTCGCGGAAGGAGGCCGTCCCGATGGCGCGCGACATGCAGCAGACGGTGAAAAACGCCTGGGAGGATCTCTTCAGGCACCATGGCTTCACGCCCGCCGAAATCGGGCTCCTGCGCACCTGCTTCATCGCGGCTAACGAGCCGCTCGAGAATGAAAACGACGAAGGGGTCTGAGCCCCCATTTCAGCGCGCTGGTCCATGCCGATATCGGTGGCGTCGGCGGCGGTGGTCGTCGTGACCATCGTCGTCGTGCTGGTCGTCGCCATGGCGGTCATGATGGGCATTGAGGAGTTGGCTCGGATACCGTTGCGGATGAAAAGAAGATATTCGAGATGGCGAAGCGCGGCGGCTTCACGTTGAACATCGCCGGGCGGCAGGAGCTTCAGGAGGCAATCAGAAAAGGCATCGACGGAATCTGGCTGGAGCTTACGCTGGAGCAATACGCAAAGCTCCAGGAGCCTTCGTAATTGGCTTCACGGTGCGCTAGACGGAAGATGCTTCTTAAATCTTCGGTCGGCCCCTGCTTAGGTCAGGCAATCGCTGCTGCAGCCGTGGAGTCAAGCTCGATCAACTGAGCACCGGCCTTTAACCCTAACTCTTCTAGGCGTTTGTGGTGAGTGAAAAAAAGCACCTGCGTGTGCTTCGCTAGGTCGCCGATGACCTGCAGCGCCGCTGATGCTCGTGCATCATCGCTATTGATAAGTATGTCATCAAAGATCACAGGGCAAGGCGCCACGGTTTCAACATGATGCTCAATAGCGGCCAGTCGTAATGCTAGATACAGTTGATCGCGAGTGCCGTCGCTCAATCCTTCAACGGCCACCTGCTCTCCATTCCTTCGAATCGTGACCAAGACTGGTCTGTCGTCATCTCCAAACCCAGTGGTAAGACCCGAATGGTCGCCCAGTGTAAGACGCGAGAAGATCTCGCTTGCCCTGCTTAACACCGGCCCTTGGTGCTTCTCCCGGAAGGCCTCGATGGCACGGTGCAGCACTTCCGACGCGATCCGCAGCCGCAGATACCGCGCTACCGCAGGACCAATCTTCGCCAGCGCATCCTCGGCTCTTTGCGCCTGAAGTGCCGATTCCTCGCTGCCTTCGAGGCGCTCGAATTCCTGCAACAACTTGCCATGCTCACTGCCTGTTTTGAATACGTCCTCCTGAAGAACTTTCTGGCGTTCTTCCCCGGCGGAGATTTCCAGCCTGAGTACATCCAGTTCGTATCCCGAGGCTTCCTCCTCAATCTGTTTTAGATCAGCAACGGCATTTCGCTCGATGAGGCCCTTCGCAACACGGTCGTACTCTTGTTGTTTGTTGGTCTTACTTTCGGCATTGCTAATGACGATTTCGAGGTGTTCATCATCGTCGCAGCCGGCAAGCTCCCGTAGCTTGCACAAAGTGGCCGCAGCAGCTTCGACTCTGCCTCTGCATGTCACTATCACCAGGCCGTCCGCGGCGTTCTGGGTTTCAAGCGTATCGCGCTCAGTTTCGGCTTTGCCGGCCTGAACGTATCGCGTGTGCAACTCCCCGGCTGCAGCTTGCCGAGGAAGGGCAGCGAGGGAAGGGGCGATGGCTGTGACAAGTCGAGAAGCCTTGCTTTCAAACTCCTCGATGTTGTCTCCGATGCGCGTGACCCGGTGCTGTAGGCGCTCCGCCTCTTTCAGGTTCTCAAGGACTTTTTCGAGAACTGCCAGCGCTTCCCCAACCTGAGCGGGAGTGCTCCCTTCGGGCAGAAGCAACGCTTTCACAAACTGTGACCATTTCCCCGACCATTCAAATAGTTTCTTCTTACATCCTTGGACCTTTGCCTGTTGCTTTTCTACCGATAGCAACTGCCTCCGCCGACGAAGATCAGCAATCGCTTGTTTTCTCTCCCCAAGTTTGTCGGCAAGGGCCTGCGCGACCTCGATTAAGACGGGAAGCGAGCGAGACCGAGCGTCGGTCGACAATTCCAGGCCCAGTTCTTTCACGCAGCCCTGGAGTTGTGCGGCGGCGGCGAGTTCACGCCCCTGCAATACTCGGAGATCGTTCTCTTTCTCGCTACGCTGTTCAAGCCGCTCTAGTATGGCTTTCCGCGATTGCATCCACTCCCTCATCTCAGCGGGTGATAGCGGTTCCGAGCCGAGCCCCTTCCACTCGGAGCCCCAGCGCTTACGCAGTTTGGTCTCCGCGGTTTTCAACTCTGCAAGTTCCTGTTCTTTATTCTGCTTCTCCGCCGCGGCCAACTCGATTTCCTTAGTGAGTCGGTCGTGAATAGCGACATCCTTGGCATGCGTGAAACGCAGGTCAGCGATCTCATCAGATTGGCGCAAGTGTTCGAAAAAGAATTCAGGCAGAGGCGCCGATGAGCGTGACTTTGTCTGCGCTTCCTTGCTCGTGAGAGTCTTGTCGAAAGCAGACGCACGAATCAATTGCCACAGTTCGTTGCGTCGGGCGCGCACCTCGGCCAGATCGCCCTCGCCGACTTTGCCCACTTTCAAGACCACACGCTCAAGCTCAGCCTGCGTCTTCTGAATAGAGTCCCGAGTATGGGAAAGTCTCCCACTCAGTTCTCGACGCACGTGTTCGTGGCTCTCCCAATCGCGTGCGTATTGGTCGATGGTTGCTGCCAACGGTACCCTAAGCGCTTCAAGCTTCTCGAGGTCTCCCGACCAGAGTCCCAAAGTACGGAGCTCTCGGTTTGCCTCGACCGTCAGGCGTTTGATATCGGAGTTTAGCCGCGCTATGGCATTACTGGTGTCTCCTAAGGATTTCGCCTGCTCGATTGTGGCGATGAGAACTGTAGGATCGGGTGGCTCAGGGTGAAGAGCCAGCTCGTCATCGATTCTTTCCTCTTCTTGCGTGTCGGTGCGTAGCTGCTCTTCGGTTTGCTCCAACGCTGTAGTGAGACGCGCATGCTCCGTACTTAGGTCAAGGATCTCGTTTTTTCGAGCATATGCGCTTCTTAATTCCTCGGCGTCAGAGATCGGACGATTTCGCCAGATCTCCTTCCATGCGACTTCGGCAAGTTGAATGGATTCGTTGCGCTCGGCCATGCGCTTGGGCCTATCGCTCGTCCCGCGAATGTAATCGCTAATTCCCGAGTTGAGTTCCTCAATCTCCTTGGCGTACGCATTGAACACAGTGGCAAGAGGAAGCGCTAGGATGCGTTCTTTGCGTTGTGCAATCTGTTCACTCAGTGCTTGGATCTGGCTAGTTGAGCTTGACATCGCAGACACAGCCTCGTCGCGCTGCCTACGGGTGTCCGTGGGGAGACGAGGAACAGACTCGAGAGGAAGAAGCGCCGCTCTCAACTCTTGAAGCCGGGCGAGATCCGGCTTATTGACCGCGATTCGGCGCAGCTTTACCAATTCCTGTTGTAAAGATTGTGCTTCCACCTTCAGTGCTTCGTGATTTTGCTTTGTCCGGTCGAGTTCTGACTGCTTTTCTTTCACTGCGGCTGCGGAGATAGCGAGCCTTCGAACCTCCGCCCGCGCATCCCTGTATTCTTCAAGGGCGTTGCCGATCACTTTGCCGCGCGATCTGGGAGAGAACAACTCCTTGGCTTCATCGTCAATTCCTTCGAGCAGATTCCTCAGATCCAGCAGGCCTGAGGCCTGGAACAGCGCACTTCCGACGTCGCCCTTTCCGCGCAGCAGTTCCTCGCCTCCTTCACGCAGCCGTTGATGGTTTAATCCAAAAAACTGCTCAAATCGGTCCCGATCCAATTCTTGGAGAAACGCCCCTAGGACTCGCTCCTGGATTTGCCCCTCATCAAGATTCAGAAGCGTTCCAGTCGTTCCCTTACGTCGACGAAAAGAGAAGCTCTTTCCATCGGCCGAAATGGCTGCACCGATGCGCAGTTCAGACCCTTTGCAACTATGAACATCCAGCGTCCTAATAGGCACTCCGAAGAACAGCGCAGAAATGCCTCGCAGGAGCGTGGACTTGCCGGCCTCATTGTTGCCGTACACGAGGTGAAAGTCCGGACTCTTGAACGGAAACTCTATCTCGCGATTGGCGAAGTGCCCGAAGCGAATGAGATCGATACTGTCGATTCTCACAGAGCCTCCAGAGCAGACAGTCGCGAGAGAAGCACCGCTTCAGCTTCTTCAATCGCCGTGCTTAGAGTGAGACCATCCAGCTTGACCGGCTCCGCCCCATCGGCGACTTCATCCGGAAGTTTTTTCTGCAGCTCTGAGATTGCATCCCAGCTCGCCAAACTCGTAGGATCTTGGCGAAGAGTCGCTATTATTCGGACAACTTCTCCAATCGGATCGTCTCGCTTGAGCAAATCGTCACGGTTCAGGCGGGGTGAGGTTGCAACTTGCACCCGCTCGACCCAAAACAAACCTTTGCCGCACTCGTTCGCGATGCTGATCGCCTCGTGGCGCACCCGCTCAAGATCGCGGTTCAGTTCCACATGCGCTTCGGTTGTCCCTACAACACGCAGACGCACAGCAGTGACACGCTCTTTACTTCGCGATAGCATCTTTTCGAGCTCGATCCGGAGTTTCTCATAAACCTCGTCTGCAGTTTGGCAATCCGATGCGTCGATGTCGGCCTGGAACCATGGCACGGCGGAGGTCGAGATTGTGTCGATGGATATAGCGCCGGCATCAGAAACGGTCACGAGTACACAACTCTTCTCGCCTTGCTCCTTTCCATGCCGGCCTTGGATGTTTCCCGGATAAACGATGTACGGATCGTTACAAAGGATCTGACGGTTGTGTACATGGCCAAGTGCCCAGTACTGGTATCCCTTGTTTTTCAAGGTTTCAAGGGTGCATGGCGCGTAGTTCGCATGTTCGGAGATTCCTGCAAGATTTGTATGGAGCACTCCGATATTGAAAAACCCCGGAACAGGTGACGGATACTTCGCGGCAAGATCCTCGGTGACCTCCGGTGTGGCGAAACTCTGGCCATGTATTGCCACGCGCAATTCATCGTTAGTAAAAGTCTGTGGCTCACTAGTGCGAAAAATATGGACATTGCCCGGCGGGCGCAGCTGCTTAATCAGTTTGCTTGCGGCATCGTGATTTCCATAAATTAGATAAACATCGATACCAACATCTTTTAGGCGAGCCATCTGCTTGTTGAAAAACAGCGCCGATTCGAAGCTCTTGAGCCCAGTGTCGTAGAGATCTCCCGCAATGATAAGAAAATCCACTCTTTCCGTAACGGCGGCATCCAAAACCTTCTCGAACGCTCGTCGAGTGGCGTTACGAATCTCACTCACCGGAGCGCCAGGATACTGAGCCAGACCTTGAAGCGGCGTGTCCAGGTGGACATCTGCGCAGTGGATAAACCTCATTTGCCCGAGTTCCCTCGCTCGCTGACTTGCCGTGGGACAGTCAGGAGCACACGAGCGGGACTATAGCTGTGAATTTGCGTTGTGTAAATGGCTTTCCGAGAGTATGGGGGCGGTTCCTCCAAGGCGATGAAACTTCCGCGGTGGGTTCCTCGGCGTGCTGCTGATTGCCAAATAGGGTGATTCGGGCGTTGTCTTTGGTCCCAGGCGCCTTCTGCGGAATGACGGTAACCCCGGCGGTGTCGCCCTCAACAAGGGAGACGG
>PLBD01000463.1 GCA_003135315.1 Acidobacteriaceae bacterium
GGATTGCCCCAGCGCTGGCCAGTTTCGCTGAAAGCGTCGGGCGGCACGCCGGCAACGACTTCCGGCGTGAGATCTTTCTTCAAGCGGAATAACTCGGGATTCGTCCAGACATCGGCGCTGTCATAGCTAATAAAGATGGACACGTCGCCGATGATGCGAATGCCGCGCGCAGAGCAGTACTGGCGCAAGGCGCCCCACTGCTCAAAAAATGCGAACTGCAGAAAGCGCTCCTGCTCGAGCTGCTCGTGCAGTTCGGACCGCAATCGCGCTAAAGTCTCGGGATCCCGGCGGGCGACTTCCCGCGGCCAGGTATTCCAGGTCTGCTCGGCGAACTTTTCGCGCAGCACGCTGAACAACGCGTAGTCTTCCAGCCACTCTTTACTCTCGCGGCAGAAATTGGCGTAGCGCTCGCGTGCGTCATCCGGCGCGGAACGCAGGAAGTTCACGGCAGCTTCGCGCAGCAGCGGCAACTTGTGGGCGCGAACGCTATCAAAGTCGACGGGGATATCTCCGTCGGGAAGAGCGCCCACACCATCGCGATCCAGAAGGCCTCGATCCGCCAAACGCTCCAGGCTAACCAACAGAATATTGCCGGCAAACGCCGAGGTGCAGGAATACGGAGAGTCGCCGCTGCCTACTGGTTGCAGTGGCAGGACCTGCCACAGCGTCTGCTTGGCGGCAGCCAGCCAGTCGACAAATTCGTAAGCGGCCGGACCAAAATCGCCGATTCCACCGCGCGACGGAAGCGAAGTGGGATGCAACAGGATGCCGGATGAGCGCTCTGAAAGCATATGGGCAGTTGCGGACTGAATCGAGCTTGGTTACGTGGCCATGAGCCTGGTTCAAACAAATGTGGCCAGCAGACCGTTTCTGCTGGCCATGAAGTCCGGCGCTACTACATCGCTACGAACCCTCAGGCAAAGTGGACAGACGTTCCATTTCCTTCTTGTTGATTTTGATCTTGCCTTCTTTTTCCAGCGTGCTGCGCAGGTTCTCCACGTAGAGATTTTCGAATTCCTGCTGCTTCTGCTCCAGCAGCGCCTGCTTCGCTTTGTCCCAGCCCTGCTTGATCTGGTCGGGACTGGGCTCTTGCACTTCAAGAATCTTCAGGACAACGCCATTCGGGCCGCCTTGGATTGCGCCGCTGATTTCGCCAGCCTTCATGGTGAAGGCGACAGCGGCCTGGCCGTTCATCGCGCCCACTTCGGGTAACTGCGCATTGCGGTCCACCAGCTCGCTGGTCTTTACGGTTGCGCCCGCTTCCTTGGCTGCCTTATCCAGATCGTGATCGGCATGAGCGCGGTCTGAAAGTTGCTGGGTCTTTTGCGCCAGCAATGCCTGCGCGCGCTGCGACTTGAACTGCTCTTCCAGCTTGTCCTTCACTTGCTCGAAGCTGGGAGTTTGGGGCGGCTGGATTTCCGTGACCTGATAGACCACATAACCTGCCGGAGTGGTAGCCGTCGCGGGCGCGTCATTCTTCTTCGCCGCAAACAGTGCGGCCATGAAATCCGGAGCTGGGCCAATGCCGGGCAGTTGGTCCGTTTGCGCAACCAGATCGGTGGTGGTGACGCTCAATTTCCTGTCAGCCGCAGCCTTGTCCATTCCTGCTGTACGCGCCGAGGCCTGGATCGCGGTGGCGACGCTCTGCGCCTCGGCCGCAGCTTTCTGTTTCTTGAGGACCGGCTCAATCTCGACTTTTACCTCAGCGAGGGGCTTCAGCCGCGCGTCCTGCTTGGACTCGACATGAATAATGTGGAATCCATAGTTAGTGCGAATAATGCCGGTGGTCTGTCCCGCCGGAGTACTAAAGGCAGCCTGCTCGAATTCGGGAACCGTCCGGCCTCGTGTCAGCGGAGGCAACAGGCCGCCGTCCTTCGCACTTCCGGGGTCTTCTGAGTACTTCTTGGCCAAGTCGCCGAAGTTCGCGCCAGCCTTCAGTTGCTTATCCACGTCCTCGGCTTTGGCGCGCGCCGCGTCTACAGCTTTTTGATCGACTTTGCCATTCGCATCCGGAGTGGGCACTTTGATCAGGATGTGGCGGACCGTTACCGTCTCGGGGAGGCGGTAGTCGTCCTGATGCTGCTTGTAGTACTGCTGAAGGTCCGCCGGCGTGACCTCGACTTTGTCGGCCAGCTGGTTAGTGTCGATCAGAATGTATTTCGCCTTGACCTTCCCAGGGATGGAATTCACAAGCATCTGCTTGTTCTGGTCGTAAAAGGCCTTCAGCTCCACATCTGTCGGCTTGACATCTTTCTTCACGTCATCAAGGGTTAGCACGGCGTACTCGAATTTCACCTTGGTGCCCTGCTGCTGGACTTCCTTGGCGACGTCCTTGTCGCTTACCGTAATCGCTCCGCCAACGGCCGCCAGCAGTTTTCTCTGAGCAATCTCACCCTTGACCTCCTGCTCGAACTGCTGCACGCCCATGTTGAACTCGGTCTCGATGAACCGTTCGTAAGCCTGCTGGCCAATAAAGTTGCCGCTCGGGAAAATCATCTGGCCAAACTGGCCCTGGTGAAGGTAATCGCGGAGTTCGTCATCGCTGACCCCGAGACCCATCTTGTCGGCTTCGTAGACGATCGCCTTCTGCGTGATGATGCCTTGCGCGGCGCGCTGCATCAGATAAGGCATGAGTTGTTCGGGGACATTGCCCTTGAACTGTTGCTTGCCGATCAGACGGGCCTGCTGCTCCACTTGCTGGATGCCGACCTCCTGATCGCCCACTTTGGCCAAAACGCCTTGCGTAGTAAGGCCGCTGCTGAAGTAATCGCCGAAAAGGCCGCCAGGAACGAGCGTGATGACCATCATCACGCAAATGACCACCAGGATGCCGCCCAAAATGATCTTCTTGAGGGGGCCAGGCTTTTGCAGAAATCGAAGCATGCTTTGGAAACTCCAGATGGGTTAGCTGAATCCTCTATTATAGACCAGCCGCGACGGATGCAGGTTAGCAGCGAGGGGAAGGTCGCCGCGGTCTGGCATTGCGCGCTTGCCTAATGTATCCAGATGCCACTCAGCTGCCAAAATTCCCCACACACAGCGGAGTACTTCACATCCGGGAAAGTGCGTGTGTTGTAATAGAAACGACCTGATCAGTATGTTGAAATCGTCACCAGAAAGACATCGGCGGATCTTAGCCTACAAGCGCCGAACCCGCGAAATTAAGATGATCGCCAAAGGGCTGGCCTCGACCGACCACCCGATCATGGCGCACATCATCCCTATTCGCCGCTGCAATCTCTCGTGCGAGTATTGCAATGAATACGACGATTTCTCCAAGCCCGTTCCGCTTGACACCATGAAGCGCCGCATCGATCATCTCGCGCGGCTGGGCACTTCAATCGTGACCATCAGCGGCGGCGAACCGCTGTTGCATCCCGAGCTCGACGACATCATCGCCCACATGCGCGAGTATCCGATTCTCGCAGGCCTGATCACCAACGGCTACCTGCTGACTGCGGACCGTATTCAGCGGCTGAACCGCGCGGGGCTCGACCATCTGCAGATCAGCATCGACAACGTCATGCCGGACGAGGTTTCCAAGAAGTCGCTGAAGGTGCTGGACAAGAAGCTGCAACTGCTGGCTGAGCATGCCGACTTTCACGTCAACATTAATTCGGTTGTCGGCGGAGGCATTCACAATCCGCATGACGCGCTGGTGGTCGGACGCCGCGCCGTGCAACTGGGATTCACCACAACCATTGGCATCATCCACGATGGCGATGGCCAGTTGAGGCCTTTGGGCGAGGTCGAACGCGAAGTGTTTCGCAAGATGAAAAACCTGGAGAAGCGGCACTATTCCCGCTTCAACTGGTTTCAGGACAACATCGCTGACGGCAAGCCCAACGATTGGCGTTGCCGCGCCGGCGCGCGTTATCTCTACATCTGTGAAGACGGCCTGGTGCACTATTGCTCACAGCAGCGCGGCTATCCTGGCACGCCGTTGGAACAGTATTCCGTTGCCGACATACGCCGCGAGTTCCTGACGGAAAAGAGTTGCGCTCCGCACTGCACCGTCTCCTGCGTGCATCAGGTGTCTTACATCGATCATTGGCGCGCGCCGCAAACCATTCGCACTCCGCAATCGCCGCTCGGCGTTGGGCAGTTGGTGCAGATCGAATAGAGCGTAACGATCAACCGGGTCCTGCATGACAACGATCACGAAGGAAAAGTGGACGGACATCAGGCCGCTGCTCTTCGCGCCAGCCTTGCTGATTTCTGCTTATTTGTCTTTTCTGCCAGGATTCGGCTTTTGGTTCATAGGCCCGAAGAACCTTGGTGACTGGGCAATCGGGGTCCCCGCGTTTGCCGTATTCCTCGTTATTATTGGTGCAATTTGGCGGTCGATGGGACCGACATTGTGGCTGATTTTCGGGACTGCCTCTTTCTTTTATGAAACCATGCACGGAGCTGGAAATACTTACGGAGATCTGCGCAAATTCGGTTTGAATCCTGGATTGCTGATCTCGGTTAATGTCTTAATGATTATCGTAGTTGCGGGTGACGTTTTTACAGGTCGAATAAAACCGCAATGGCGTTTCAGGGAACAAAGACGCATTGATCGTGATTAGTGAAAATCGTGCGAACGGACGTCGGCGTCGGTGACATCGACCGTGTCGGCTGCGTAGGCTTCGCGCATGGGCGCAACCCGCTCCACGCGCACCGAGATCACGCCTTCCTGATTTTGCAGTTCACCCTCCAGCAATAAAAATTTCTCCGACAAAATCACAAGGCGGTTTCGCTCAAGAATGTCGGGCGCGATGATGGCATTGCCGATGCCGGTTTCATCTTCCAGGCTGAGAAAGACAAATCCCTTCGCCGTGCCCGGCCGCTGCCGCGCGATGATGCATCCCGCTGTTCGCACATGCCGGCCGTGAGGAACTTGCGTCAACTCCTGCGCCGAGAGCACACCAGCCCGCCGCAGATCGGCCCGACGATAAGCCATGGGATGCGGGCCAACCGTAAGTCCGGTGCCGTGGAAGTCGGCCACCAGTCGCTCCTCGGGAGTCATCTGTGCGAGCGGCGATGCATCATCGTTTTCTGGAATGCTTTCCAGCAGCGGACCGGCAAATCGTGCAGCCCGCTCCACCTGCCACAGCGCATCGC
>PLBD01000063.1 GCA_003135315.1 Acidobacteriaceae bacterium
TCTATTATGGAATGGCCGACAAGCGCATTGGCGTTGCGCGCCTCAACCTGCCGGATTTCCTTCCGTCTGAAGGAGTGTCCGACCCCCCAGAAGCAAAGGTGTAACGCCTTCGATTACGCAGCGTGCGCATGCTGCGCCCGTTCTATCCGGTCTGCCCCTCTGCATGGACTAATGCGGAACATCTCATTACTGATAAATCCCAAATCACGAAACGATGTGCAATCTGTTCATAATTGACCAGATTCTGCGTCGTATTTCACGAAATAGTGAGATGGGACATCAGCACTGCCTAATTAGCTGGCGCCCGCCCCGTTCCTTAGATCAAGCGACACAGCTACTTTGTTCGGCTGGCGTCCCGGACGGAAAACAGCTAAATCTAACCATCAGCCCAGTCGCTTTTAAATGAAGAGGAGATCCCATATGGCAAACGAAAAGAAGTGTACAAACGCGAAATGCCATTGCACGGTTCCGGAACATGAGCAGCACTGCAGCGATCACTGCAAGGATGCAGCGGGAGAAAAAGAAAGGGCTAGCCAGTGCGATTGTGAGCACGAGTCCTGCGCCCTCAACTACGAACTGGCACAAGGATCCATGCCGACGTAGGTCAGGACTCCGGACGCGGAAGGCGACCGAGCGCTCACAATCGTCGAGTCTCCTCCGCGCCATTGACGCGCGCAGTCAGAGTCGCGACACGTAGCAATTGTCGGTTGCGCAGCTCATCGCGAAACAGAAATGTCCACTGGCTCCCTTGATATCGGGTAATCGAATCTAATGAGGAAAAGCTGCGATTGTTACCGGGAGCAGCGACGGAATTAAGCCAAATCGTGCGTCACGACTCAGAACTGATAAGACCAATAAGGCTAAGACTCTGGTTGCCAATTCTCGTTTTGCTAGCCAGGGTCGCGGTATCGGCACAGGAAATTTCATCCACGGCTGAAATTACATCTCCCGATCTAACAGTGATCCTGCAACGCGTTGAAGACGTTCAGAACCAGAACCCTGCTCAATCTCAACCATATGAAGTGACGCGAGAATACAAAGTATTCCACGGCGATGAAAAACAACCCAGCTCCGAGGTCATGGCGCAGATTAGTTTTGTTCCTCCCATTACAAAAACATACAGAATCACGGAGGCGCGCGGGAAGTCGCGGGGAGAAAAAATGGTCCGCGAGCTTTTGGACCAAGAAGTCGAGGCGGCAAAGAAAGGCCATGAAAGCGAGATCAGTCGGGCAAACTACGACTTCGTTTTTCTCGGACAGGACAAGCTTGGCCCCCTTGACGAATATGTCATTCGGATCATCCCGAAACGAAAGGAGCGATACCTTTTTAGCGGGCAGATTTGGTTAGATAGCACCACCCTTCGTATCCGCAGATTGGAAGGAGTTCCCGCCAAAAGCCCTTCCTTCTGGATCACGGATATTCACATCACCATGCAATTCGGAGAGGTGGAAAGTATGTGGATGCCAATTTCTGTTGACGCGATTGCTACAGTACGTTTCTCGGGGCGATACACGATTGCCGGCCGCAATATCTCGGTCGGCAACCCGCAATCCACTTTGCCAAACCAGTGATCCTTGTATGCCGGTCTGTGACTATGACAGAACTGCTTGGGGGCGAGTGGCAGATATGTACCGCGGCTAATATGGCTCGGTAGGATGCGCATGACTTTCTGAGGATCGCCGATGATCTCAACATCCGCTCGTAAGCCACTGCATTTTCACTCGAACAGCCAAACGGAGCCCTTCGAGCGGTCAAGTAGGAGACCGGGCATGGATGAGCAGGGATTATTCCCTGAAGCTCAGCAACGGAATCGGCTTTTCGGGACTCAGTCAGCGATTGAGCTACTTTGTAGCTCAAGAATGCGAAAGATTTAACGGAAGGTGGGCATGGAATCGACTGGAAGTGGTCCGCCCGACGCCACGCAGCAGCAACTCATGATCGAGCGGCAATTAGCGTTCGATTTCTACGATCCCTCACTTGAGTGGCGACGCCTCTTCGCGGAGACCTGGGGCACTTTCCTGTTGGTGCTGGTCGCTGCCGGCGGCGGCGTGGTCGCGGTGATGAGCGGCGGCAGGGTCACCCTGGGCATGATGGTGGTGGCGCCGGGAATGATGGTGATGGCGATCATCTACTTTATGGGTGCGGTGAGCGGGGCGCATTTGAATCCGGCCGTCACTCTGGCATTCGCACTGCGCCAAGACTTCCCTTGGAAGAGAGTCCCGGGCTACATGCTGGCGCAAGTGATCGGAGGCATCAGTGCGGCTGTGTTTCTTCGGGCCATGTTTGGGACGGTTGGCGCACTCGGCGCGACGCTGCCAGGCGGTGGTGTGACCGGCGGGAAAGCGCTGGCGATGGAAGTGGTTCTGACGGCCGGGCTGGTGAATATTATCCTGGGCACGGCGTCTGGTGCGCGGAACACCGGCACGAACGGCGCTATCGCCGTGGGTGGGTACATTGCTCTGGCAGGGCTTTGGGCAGCGCCGGTGAGCGGAGCCTCCATGAATCCGGTGCGTTCGCTGGCGCCGGATGTGGTGCGCGGCAACTTCCATACCACTTGGATCTACCTCGTCGGGCCCTTGGTGGGCGCCCTGATCGGAGTGGCGTTCGAGCGGATTCTTAAAGGGAAGGCGTCGGCGGCCGGCAAGATCGCGGCGCGTGGCACACTTGGCGTCGACAACCCCGTCCGGACCGGTATGGATGCCGGGCCTCCACAAAAATAATCGCGCGCATTAGTAGATTGTGGCTCTCGACATGCTCGTGCTGACCTGCTGGGGATCAGGATTGCCGCTCACAAAGAGCGGAGATGTTTTCAGAAGTCGTGAGATGGGACGGACCAGTTCCGGAATGGAATTAATCGAGATAGCCGGCCAAAAATGGTCAATTTTGAACAGTTTCGGGGGGCTGCCTTTAAGATAATTTTGCCGTTAGCAAGTGTTCCCCGAGTTCCGGTCCTCGCATCTTTACACCGCTCATAGAACTGAGTGGATCGGAGTTCGCTTATGGGGTTGGTTACGGCAAGTCGAGCGACTAAGGAGTCTGACAATGGTAGCCAAGTGCGCAAACCCCAAATGCAATCGCCAGTTCCACGACCTGAGTAAAGGCCGACTGTTCGTACTCCCACCGCTCAATGAGTATGTTGTACGACTGTCCGATTACTG
>PLBD01000382.1 GCA_003135315.1 Acidobacteriaceae bacterium
GGGATAGGCGTCCTGCGGTAGCTCCCAATACTTGCCTGCGTTCGTCATCGCCGGCGACATCGCCAGCGACAACGCGATGAGTCCCGCCTGTGCATTGCCGGATTGCACGAACTGCGCTGCCTGGCTGACGTTTTCTCCCAGCACCAGCTTGTCGGCGACTTTGTCTTTCATCCCGAAATGTTCCAGCGCAGCCATCGCCGCGCGGCCATAGGGCGCGTGCCGCGGATTAGCGACGGCAATCTTCGGTATCGAAGGATCGAGCAGCAAGTCCATCTTCAGCTTAGCGGGATCGAGCTTCGAACTATTCGGGACCCACAGCACCAGATGGCCGATGGCATAGCTGCGCACGGAAGCGTTCTCAATCTTTCCGGCTTCGGCAAGTTTCTTTGTGTAGTCAAGATCGGCGGAGAAAAACAGGTCGAAGGGAGCGCCATTCTGGATCTGCGAATAGAAGTTGCCGGATGCGCCAAAGGACAAGTCCACTTTGTTGCCGCTCTTCTGCTCGAAGCGCGCCGCCAGATCTTTCATGGCGTAGTTGAGGTCAGCAGCAGCCGCAACTCGAATGTCCTCTGCCGCTAGAAGCGGCGAAAGCAAGCCGAACATCATCACGAGAATTAGTGGAAGCCGCATTTTTCTCGGGAACCTATCCTGTGGATTCGCTGATTGCGCTGCTGGAAACGAGAATTATAGGCGAAATTAAGTGATTTTGCGTCTGGACCGAGGTTTTAGCCACGTCGGTACGGTCTGGCGCCGGCACGAGGAATTCTCGATCCTGAGCGGCAGGCTGGCACCAGACCGTTTTCCCAAAATAGAACTGGGCGGACGCGCCTTCGCCGAAAGCCCACGCGTTTGCCCTTCCGTCGGTTAGAGTCGAATGTGTAAGGCATCTGCAAGGCCTGCGCCTCGACAGACGCACAGTCATAAAAACATACCCTCATACGGAGAATGGAAAATGTTAGCCATTGGCGAGAAATTCCCTGACTTCAGCGTGACCGCAACCGTCAGCACCAACAAAGACACAGCATTCAAAACCATTACTGGCGAGGATTACGCCGGCAAGTGGAAGATCTACTTCTTCTGGCCGAAGGATTTTACCTTCGTCTGCCCGACGGAAATTGCCGCCTTCGGCAAGCTGAACAAGGAATTTCGCGATCGCGATGCGCAGGTCCTTGGCGGCAGCACCGACTCCGAGTTCGTCCACCTGGCGTGGCGCAACAACCATCCCGATCTTAAAGACCTTCCCTTCCCCATGCTGGCTGATATAAAGCGTGAATTGTGCGGGCAACTCGGTATACTGGACGAGAAGGAAGGCGTAGCTCAGCGCGCGACCTTTGTTGTCGATCCTGACAACGTCATTCGCTTCGTGTACGTTACGGATCTGTCGGTGGGCCGCAACCCACAGGAAGTATTGCGCGTGCTGGACGCGCTCCAGACCGACGAACTTTGCCCCTGCAACTGGCAGAAGGGCCAGGAAACGCTCAAGGTCTAGCTGGGCCAGGAGAGGGCTCCGTCGCCGATACGCCGACGGAGCCTTATTTTCTGCGCCGGACGATTCGAGGAACGCTATGAATCTTGATGAACTGATGGAGACGATTCCCGCCTACGCCAAAGACCTGAAACTCAACTTCTCCAGCGTCGTCCGCCAGTCCACCGATCTCACCGAGCAGCAGGCGTGGGGANNATGGGCATGAACAACATCTTTTACCGCTTCCTGCACCTGACATCGAACGAGAAGTACCGCACCATGCGCGCCGGACTCCGCATGAATGTAATGCGAACGCACGGCATCGACCCGCTCGACTTCGAGCTGTGGTGCACGGCGGTATCGGCGATCAACGGCTGCGGCGCCTGCGTCGACTCGCACGAGAAGACGCTTCGCGAAAAAGGTTTGACCGAAGAGACGATTTTGGCAGCGATGCGTATCGCCTCGGTGATTCATGCCCTTGCCGTTGTACTGGATGCGGAGAAGGCTGCTGCAATGAAGCCTACGCCTCAGTTCGCTTAAGCGGGAGCCACGGCGCACCAATAACCTTTGCAATCACTCTAAGCCCTCGCCCCGCCGTGTCACGGCAAACCCGATGGGTTAAGCCTCCGCAAAAGGGCCGTCCTAAAGCGCTTCCCAACATCTGTATGTGATCTGCGTCACAGACTTATTAGCACCCCCGTCACAGCCCCGAAGCCACCTGCCGCATATCGTAGACATTACTGATACACGGACTTCATAGCGGACCGCGCCAGTGGCCGGTCTTGGGGGAAGAAAAAAGTGAACACAACTGAATTTCCTGCTTCGTCGGCTGCCACTCTTCATACGGATTCATCGGCGGCCGGCGAAGTTTCGCCGCGCACCTCGCCCAACAACGAGGAAGCTGCTGGAGGCACTATGCCCAGACTCAAAGTGACGCTTGACGGCAACGAGGCGGTCGCCTACGTGGCTTACCATGTCAGCGAGATCGCTGCCATTTATCCCATCACCCCTTCGTCGCCCATGGGCGAGTCATCCGACGCATGGTCCTCGGTTGGCGAGAAGAACATCTTTGGCACGGTCCCCAAGGTCATCGAGATGCAGAGCGAAGGCGGCGCGGTCGGCGCGGTCCACGGGATGTTGCAGACGGGCTCGATGAGCACCACGTTCACGGCGTCGCAGGGCCTGCTGCTGA
>PLBD01000330.1 GCA_003135315.1 Acidobacteriaceae bacterium
TTTTACGGCTATCAGGCCGGCTACAACAACGTCGGGGACAGCTCTGGGGAGGGAAGCGCCAACACCTTCTCTGGCCTTCAGGCCGGCTTTAGCAACACCTTTGGTGTCAAAAACACCTTCGTCGGCTTCCAGGCTGGATTCAGCAACACCACTCTGGATTTCAACACCTTCATCGGCTTTGAGGCCGGCTACAGCAACACCGAGGGCTACGACAACACCTTCATCGGCATGCAGGCCGGATACGGCAACACCACTGGCAGCAACGATGTGTACATTGCAAGCAGCGGTCCCGATTCCGGCACGGAAGGCAGTACCATAAGAATTGGCGTAGTAAATATCCAGACCGCCACCTACATCGCGGGCATCTACGGATCGACGGTAGACGGCTACGGCATCCCAGTCTACGTGGACAACAATGGCCAGCTTGGCATAGCAGTCTCTTCCGGCCGCTTCAAAGAACAGATCGCTGACATGGGAGACAGCACCAGCGCACTGATGAAGCTGCGTCCGGTCACGTTCCTCTACAAGCCTGAATACTCCAAGGGCGACCGCACTCTGCAGTACGGCCTGATCGCGGAAGAAGTCGCGCAGGTTTATCCCGACCTCGTGGCCTACGATAACGACGGCCAGCCCTACACCGTCCGCTATCAGTACCTCACTCCCATGCTGCTGAACGAGGCGCAGAAGCAATATCGCCGCGCCGAAGCGCAAGCCGAGGTCATCGTCACGCAGGAGCAGAAGATCGATTCCCAGCAGCGTCAGATTGAAGAAATGCAGCAGCGCCTGTCGCGACTCGAGGCGCTGGTGGGAACGCGCACCAGCACTGCCCAGCTCGATCCGGAGCGGAGAGCGAGCGCTGGCGAGACGCAGTAGCGCTCGGTTCGTAACGCCCGGATAAGAAATACATCTACCGTAGGAGGCAGCGTATGGCCTGGATTTACCTTGTGGGTGCAGGGTTGTTGGAGATTGGTTGGCCGCTGGGTCTCAAGATCGCGGAGAACCCTGAGAGCCGGGTTCGCGGCGTCATCACGGCCGTGCTGTTTATGGGCGCCAGCGGAACTTTGTTGTGGCTGGCACAAAGGCAGATTCCCATGGGTACCGCCTATGCCGTCTGGACCGGCATTGGCGCCGTGGGCACCTTGCTTGTCGGCATCCTCTTCTATGCTGAGCCCAGCGGCATAATGCGCCTCGCCTCCGCATCCCTCATCGTCATGGGCATTGTCGGGCTGAAGCTGGCCCACGGGTGAGCCAATGAACCGGCGCTCTTCTGGAGTAAAGGCACTTCTTCTCTTGGCGGCCATGCTTGCGCCAGTCGTTTGCGCCGCAACCGATGCCGGCAACGCCGCGAATAGCGCGCGCACCGAGCGTTACTTTCAGAGCCTCCGCAACGATCCCAATCAGGTGCTGGCTTTTCTCCGCCAGATGCCCAAAGGCGGCGACCTGCACAACCACCTCGTCGGCGCTATTTACGCCGAGTCGTTCATCGCGTGGGCTTCGGAGAAAGCCTTGTGCGTCGACCCTGTCACCTTCTATCTGAGCGCGCCGCCCTGTGGAGGCGAAAAAGGCACGGTGCCCGCCCGCAATGCCCTCACCGACCGCTTCCTGTATCGCGACATGGTGGACGCCTACTCCATGCGTAAGTGGGAGCTCTCCGGGCTATCGGGACACGACCACTTCTTCGACACCTTCGACAAATTCATCGTGGCCAGCTACGGCAAGACTGGCGAGATGCTGGCCGAGACGGCTGCCCGTGCGGCCTCCCAGCACGAGATTTATCAGGAGCTGATGCATGCCGCGGCTTTCCCGGAGGTCATGGCCCTGGCCAACAGCGCCGGCTGGGACGACGACCTTGCCCGTCAGCGCGCCAAACTCCTGGCCAATGGCATGGCGCAAGTAGTGGCCGCGGCACGCAAGGAGATGGACGACGCCGAGGCTGTCCGCAATGCCACGCTGCGCTGCGCCTCCGCCCAGCCTGACCCCGGATGCAGGATCACGCAGCGGTATCAGTACATGGTATTGCGCGGTGTGCCTAAGGAGATTGTCTTCGCTCAGATGGTGCTGGGCTTCGAAGCGGCCAGTGCCGACCCTCGCTTTGTGGGAATCAACCTGGTCCAGCCTGAAGAGTGGTATGTTGCCCGGCGCGATTTCGCCTTGCACATGCGCATGCTGCAATTCCTGCACAGCGCTTATCCCAACGTACACATCGCCTTGCATGCCGGCGAACTGGCGCAGGGCATGGTGACACCCGAAGAACTGAGCTTTCACATTCGCTCATCCGTCGAGACCGGCGGCGCCGAGCGCATCGGTCACGGTATGGACGTGATGTATGAGGACCGCGCGCAGGACCTTCTGCGCGAGCTGGCGCGACGCAATGTCATGATCGAGATTTGCCTCACCAGCAATGCCACTATCCTCGGCATCACCGGCAACCGTCATCCGCTGGCCCAGTACATTCGCGCGGGCGTTCCCGTGGCGCTCGCCACCGACGATGAAGGTGTCTCGCGCTCCGATATGACCCAGGAGTTTCTGCGCGGAGCGCTCGATCAGGGCCTCAGTTACACGCAACTGAAGAACATGGCGCGCACCAGCCTGGAACATGCGTTCCTCTCCGGCGCGAGTTTGTGGAGCGATGCCGGAAACTTCACGCCGGTGAAGGAATGTGCCGCGGATTTGAGCACGCCGCTAACGCCGTCGGCCACATGCCAGAGCTTTCTCAGGAAGAATGCCAAGGCCAACTTGCAATGGGAGCTGGAATCGCAACTGCTCGCGTTCGAATCGCAGCCCTGGCAGAGCTCTGCACCCGCGCAGTAGCCGTGGTGTTGATTCAGGCCAGCTTTTTCCGTACCCTTAAGAACATGCCAAGCCGCAACGCGATGACCATCCATCTGACGCCGGAGCAGGAGCAACGGGTTCGAGCTGTCATTCGCCGTGGCGACTACGATTCCGTCGCGGAAGTGGTGGAAGCCGCCTTAATGGCCGTGGAACAGCGCACTATCCCAGGCTTCCGCGGAACGCCGGAAGAACTCGAGGCCTTGCTGGCCGAGGGACTCGCATCCAGGGAACTCTCCGAGGATGAATTCTGGAGCTCGGTCAACCGGCGGACCGACGCAATGCTGTCTGAGCATAAAGCCAACCGCCGTTCGTGAAGGTTTTCTATCGACAAGCCGCCAGCGACGACGTTGTCCGTCAGTTCCGCTATTACCTCGTGACTTTAAATCTCCCCGAGGTTGCTGTCCGCTTCCGGGACGCAGTTCGGCGAACCGTGCAATCGTTTGTGCGAGCATCCCTCGTTGGGCTCACACTATCATTCGAGCAATCCACAATTCCGCAATCTGCGCTCCTGGCCGGTAACGGGATTTGAGGCGATTCGGATTTATTACACCTTAGACGGCGACGCTCTTCGCGTTATCCGAATTCTCCACGGCAAGGGGGACATCCGGCCTATCCTGGAGGGCGAGGAAACTGGTCTAACGTAAATCGACTGGATCGGTCCAGGCGCTTGAAACTCGAAACTGGCCACTGGCCACTGACCACTGACAACTGTCTATAATGGTCTTCCGGGCGAAGTGCGGGTCCTGCCCGTTTTGAATCCCCGTAATATTCCATAGCATCAGCCAACTGGAGGACGATCAGAATGGCATTCGAAGTTCCGCCGCTGCCCTACGACTACGCTGCTCTTGAACCCTACATCGACACGCAAACCATGCACCTGCATCACGA
>PLBD01000305.1 GCA_003135315.1 Acidobacteriaceae bacterium
CCGGAGGACGGCGGCTTCAAGTACAACCCGACCAACGGCGGTCCCGCCGACACCGACGTCACCGGCTGGATTGAAGATCGCGGCAACGAACTCCTGAAGGCTAAGAATGCCGGCGTGAAGCGCGTTCCGTATGACGCCGCAATCAAAGCGGCCGGCACTCGTCAGGAGGACTTCGTGCTGCCGTACGTCAACGATCTGAAGAATGTCGTTGACATGGAAGCCATTCGCACGGCCGGTCTCAGGTTGGGAGTCGATCCGCTGGGTGGCGCCTCGCAGCCCTACTGGGACCCGGTCAACTCCGTCTATGGACTCGACATCGTGATCGTCAATCCGGTCATCGATCCGACGTTTTCCTTCATGACCGTCGACCATGACGGCAAGATTCGCATGGACTGCTCCAGCCCGTATGCGATGGCACGTCTGGTCGGCCTGAAAGATCAGTACCAGGTCGCGTTTGGCAACGACACCGACGCTGACCGTCACGGCATCGTGACGCCCTCCGCGGGTTTGATGAATCCCAACCATTACCTCGCGGTCGCCATCCAGTATCTGCTCTCGCATCGTGAGCAATGGCCAAGTGGCGCGGTCGTAGGCAAAACGCTGGTCAGCAGCAGCATGATCGATCGCGTGGTCGCCAAGCTGGGCCGCAAGCTCTGGGAAGTCCCAGTCGGCTTCAAGTGGTTCGCGCCCGGCCTGTTCGATAGCTCATGCTGTTTCGGCGGCGAAGAGAGCGCGGGCGCGAGTTTCCTGCGCCGCGACGGCGCGGTGTGGACTACCGACAAGGACGGCCTGATCATGGACCTGCTTGCCGCCGAGATCCTGGCCCGCACCGGCAAGGATCCAGGCGAACATTTCCGCGCCTTGGCCGATGAGTTCGGCATGCCGTACTACACTCGCATCGATGCGCCCGCTAGTCCCGAGCAGAAGACCAGACTTGGAAAGCTCTCGCCGGATTCCGTGAAGGAGTCATCGCTGGCTGGCGAGCCGATCACCGCGAAGCTTACTCGCGCCCCGGGCAATGGAGCGGCGATCGGCGGATTGAAGGTGGTCAGCGCCAGCGGATGGTTTGCCGCTCGTCCCTCCGGCACCGAGAACATCTACAAGATCTATGCTGAAAGCTTCAAGGACGAGTCTCATCTGGCAGCAATTGTGGATGAGGCACAGCAAATCGTGAACAATGCACTTCGGTGATCGCGGCTCGGCCTGCTACTCTGGAACTCCACAACGATGCCGCCGCGTCCCGCACATCCCCTACGATCGCTGTTGAAGCAGATGCCAATCTACGCCGGCTTCAAGCAGCTGGGCCACTATCCAGACTTTTGGTGGTGGAAACTGCGCGGCGAGCCTCGCCGGATTCCCCACGTCATCAAACAGCGGGCCGTCATCGAATACGCGCAGGCGTTCGGGCTGTCTACACTGGTCGAGACGGGGACCTACTACGGAGAGATGATCGCCGCATCGGCAAAGCGCTTCCGCCGGATCTACTCCATCGAACTCGACCCGCGCTTCGCGCACCGGGCGCAGGAGCGCTTCCGCACGTACTCGCATGTAGAGATTATTCACGGCGATAGCCAGACCGCCGTACCGGCGTTGCTGCAAAGGCTAAATGAGCGTTGCCTGTGGTGGCTGGATGCCGGCTACTACGGCTGGGGCGGCGGCTTCGGAAATCCCAAACGCCTGGGTGCTGAACTTGATGCGATTCTGGCAGACCGAATTCGGGATCACGTCATCCTGATGGACGACGCCGACGGCGTCAATGGCCAGGCCGGGGCCCCAACACTCGAAGAGTTGATCGCCTCGATCGAATCGGCTTATCCCAACCGGCGCGTCGAGGTCGCCCACAACATCCTGAGAATCACGCCAAGCCGATCGGCGATTTAGGCACCAATCTACGGCGCCGCAATCTGGAACCGCAAAACCGACTGGTCGATGCGTATTGATACTTGCGGCGGCACCGGAATCAGCCGCCTATAGGTTCATGTACTCCGGATGGTAGTCCTTCCATATTCCGGTGCCAGCGGAGATTTGTCGGATGGGCATGTTTTCTGCATGTTTGGCGGAGCGCACCCACTCCCAGGCGTGCAGAATCTCAGACTCGTCGAAGTAACGCGTCTCGGCTTCCAGTACGGCCGCGCCAGCAGTGAGCAGGGCCATGGCTTCTTCCCACTTGTCGGCGCCAACCACCGCCATGCGCGCGATGTGGTCAGTGTGCTTCTGCAGGAAGCGCATTTCGTCCCAGCGCGCTTTCAGTTCTGCGCCGTGCATCTGCGACAGGTCGGCGAGAATGCCGATGGGCTTATGCTTACGCTCGCGAAGAAGGAACTCGATTTGAGGCTCGAAACCCTTGATGTCCTCGCCGGTCATCTTACCGGTAACTTTGAATCCCAAGACTCCACCAAAACTCTCTTTCAGTCGCTCGATCATCCTGTGTGCGCTCCTTGTTGACCAGGTTGCAGTATAACGCGCGAAAGTCGTCAAAGCCCATACGCGCCGGGCCTGGTAACGCAAACCGGTCCATGTCTGCCACCACGAGCCAGCTTCAGCCTATCTCTCATCCCCTCTGGTGTTGCTCTTCCTCGACATCGATTGGCCGGAACTGGTCCACAACAATGAACACGACCAGCACAGCGACGGGAAAGTATAACGCTCGCAGTTCCCATCGCTGCTTGGTGACGGTACCGATGGCCGCACCCAGCACATAGAAAATCCATGTCGACGCCAACATGGTTCCCTCGCGAAAATCTTTCTGCCGCAATGCCAGCCTCACGACTTCGGATATGCCCCTATGTGGGAGGGTGTCGTATGCCCAGAACAAAACGCGGGTGAACGACTCGGTCAGCTTGGTCAGCGTTCCGGTGACAAAAGTCGTGTAGATGGTCAGGGCGCCGACGTGCGTCAGGGTCGCGGTTTGCACGCCCATGGCGAACGCCAGCAGCGCCACCAGAGCAAAGTAGGCCGGGGAGCGCTGGTCAACGACCTGCCCCAGGTGCATAGCCGGGGTTGCGCGCGCGAACAGCACCAGCAGCAGCGCTTCCAGGGCCAGGGTAAAGGAGGCAATGCGCCTTATGCCATTGCGCCCCGCAATTCCGATGGTAATTCGCGTCAGCATCATTCCCACCACGTAGCAGGCAACAGCACAGAGCGGCCGTAGCAGATTGAGCCAGTCCCGCTGCCCCAGGTACATGCCAATGTGAACGCTGTTGCCGCTCATATTGGCGGTGAAGATCTGGAAGAGTGCAATATAGCCGACTGCATCGACGAAGCCGCCGACCACGGTCAGCGACAGCGCGATGGCGATCTTCCCGCGCCGGTCGAGATCAGGAGTATCTTTCACAGATGTTTCAGCGCCAGCTTGGCCGCGTTGTAGCCGCACATGCCATGTACGCCGCCGCCGGGCGGCGTGGAGGACGAGCAAATGTAGATGTCCCGCGCGGAGGTGGCATAGTACTTCATTGAGGGACGAAACAGGAATTGGGATAAATTCATCAGCCCGCCGCCGATGTCGCCGCCAATCAGGTTGGCGTCCATGGCCTCCAACGCCGCCGGCGAAAACACGCGCCGCTGCAGAACGCAATCGCGGAATCCCGGGGCGAAGCGCTCGATCTGCGCCTCTATCCGCGGCAGCATGTCGAAATCGGAGCCATTCGGGACATGGCAATACGCCCAGGCAATATGCCGGCCCTCCGGCGCGCGCGTGGGGTCGAAGAGTGTGGGCTGCGCGAGCAGCACAAATGGCCGCTCAGCGTGGCGCCCGTGGCGCATCGCATCTTCGGATACGACGATTTCTTCCAGCGTGCCGCCGA
>PLBD01000479.1 GCA_003135315.1 Acidobacteriaceae bacterium
AAAACCTGGCCCGTCTGGATGAGTTCGGCAAGATGGTTGCAGTGTTGCCGTGTGACTCCGAAACCGCTCTGTATTATTCGGCAATTAGGTTCGGTTTGCGTAAGAAGGGCCGCCCTATTCCGGAAAATGATGTCTGGATTGCAGCAATTGCACGTCAGCATAAGCTCATACTGCTTTCCCGGGACTCGCATTTTCAGGAAATCGAAGGGCTGGATGCGGAACTACTGTAGCCCCAAGGCTCGCTGGCAGTGCTTCAGCTTGAAATTCGCGGGGAATGGCGGGGGAATGCGATACCCACTGCCGCAGTTTGGGACGACCGACAAATGCCACAGCAGCCTGAATTGTGGATTGGATTGGTGGAGCTGANNCGCATTCACCAATATCATTACGTGGGCATGTAATGCTGCTGAGTTCCGCAAGAAGGCGGAGATAATCGCAGCCGAAATGAATCTCTACGTGCTGGAGGTTGAGGGCGAAGAACCGTTGGCCGAGAGAGCCAAGAAGGTGCCGCTGTCAGAGGACTTGGATGACATGGTACAACGGGCCGAGTCCAATCCCAACGCGATTATCTATGGCACATTCCATTGTTATCCCCGAAACGAAGCGTAAATTTCAAATTGAGACACAGCCTGCTCGCTTCGTTCTTCGCTCACTATTCAAGTAACATCAACTCTGATGTCCTCTCCCACCCAAAGCCCAGCCGCTACTGCCGCGCGCTTGCCGTCGCTATACCAGTTCTTCGGGCCCGGCGGCCTGCTGGCCCGCACTCATCCCGCTTACGAGTTTCGCCGCGGGCAATTGCAAATGGCCGAGGCCGTCGAGCAGGCGCTGCAGGAGCGGCGTCACCTTATCGTCGAAGCGGGAACCGGCACGGGGAAGACGCTGGNNCCTGCAGGAGCAGCTCTTCTTCAAGGATGTTCCTTTCCTGAAGGAGCATCTCGGCGACTTGAGGGTCTGCTATATGAAGGGCCGCGGCAATTATCTTTGCCGCAAGAAGCTCTATGATCTCACGTCTCAGCCGGTGTTGAACGGGCTGGAAGAGATCAGCCACTTTCGCATCATCAACGACTGGGAGAAGACGACCGAGACCGGCGACCGCGCCGAGCTGTCCGAGCTGCCTGAAACCAGCCACTTGTGGCCCAAACTCGACGCCCGCACCGACCGCTGCATCGGCAGCGAGTGCCAGCAGTTCGACCGCTGCTTTATCACCGAGATGCGCCGCCGCGCCGCCGAGAGCGACATCATCATCGTCAATCATCATCTCTTCTGCGCCGACCTGGCGATTAAGGCCGCGACCGATCGCGCCGCCGACGCGGGCGTGCTGCCGGACGCCGCCATCGTCGTCTTCGATGAGGCGCACGAACTGGAAGACGTGGCCACCGACTACTTCGGCGTGACCGTCTCCAATCTCAAGGTTGACGAGCTGCTGCGTGATGTCGAGAACACCTTGCGCCGTGCCGACATTCCGCTGGCGGATGTGCTGCAGGCATCGGCGCGCGTGCGCGAGCACTCGCAGTTTTTCTTCTCGCTCCTTCCGCCCGGCGACGGCCGCTTCGCCTTCGACAATCGCGCCGAGTTCCTGGAAGAAAACGGCGACGAGTATCTCGGCTTGCAGAATGCGCTGCTGCACCTCTACACCGAGTTGCAAGCCATTCCCAAGAAGCCCGACGAGGTCCACGCGATGGCTCGCCGAGTCGACGAACTGAAGACTCAACTTGGCTTCATACTGGAAGCGCAGGACCGCAACACCGTCTTCTGGATCGACCGCCGCGGCGACCGTCGCGGCGGGCAGCACAATGTCTTCCTGCAAGCCACGCCGATCACGGTGTCGCAAATCTTGCGGAGCGTATTGTTCGAGCACCTGGAGTCGGCAGTCCTCACGTCAGCAACGCTCGCCGTGGCCGGAGAGTTCGATTACATCCGCAATCGCCTGGGCATCCAGCATGCCCGCGAGCTGGTCGTGCCGTCGCACTTCGACTACGAGAGCCAGGCGCTTCTCTACGTGCCGCCCGATCTGCCCGATCCCCGTGACCCGCGCTTTGTGGAGCAGGCCTCGCAACGGGTTCGGCAGCTGCTGGAGATCACGCGCGGGCGTGCGTTCTGCCTTTTCACCAGCTACGCGCTGATGAACCAGCTCTACGAGCGCTTGCTGGGCGAACTCGCGTTTCCCATGCTGCTCCAAGGAAGCGCGCCCAAGAACGCGCTGCTGGAAGAGTTCCGGCTCACGCCCAACGCGGTGCTGTTTGCGACTTCGTCTTTCTGGCAAGGTGTGGATGTGCAGGGCGAACAACTGAGCTGCGTCATCATCGACAAGCTGCCCTTCGCCGTCCCGAATGATCCAGTCGTGGCCGCGCGCGTCCGCGCAATTGACGATGACGGCGGCAATGCCTTCTACGAGTATCAGGTGCCCAGCGCGGTAATTTCCCTGAAGCAAGGCTTCGGCAGGCTGATCCGCTCACTGCACGACCGAGGGCTGCTGTGCCTGCTCGACAATCGCATCCTGAAGAAGCAGTACGGGCGGGTGTTTCTCGATAGCTTGCCTAAATATGGCCGGACTGCGGACATAAGAGAGGTGGAACGGTTCTTCGGCATTGAGGAAGAACACGCCTCTCGCGTTGGCTTCGATCGCCCTGAATAAACCCGGTCGACCCAAAGCGATCGAGTTGGGCTGTCTGAAACAAATTCCGCTATCTAGCTGGCTTACTCGACAGCACGGCTTGCAGCAGAGGGTGCGGCGGGCTGGCGAATGGATTGGCAACCGTAACGCCCTGCCAGGTGAATCCGTCCTGTAAGTCTTCCGACAGCAGCAACCGGCAACCGCTTTCCGCCGCCGCGGAAAAAATCACCGCGTCCCAGATGCTGAGACGATGGTCGGTAGCCAGGTCGGTCGCAGCCAGCATGATTCCGGCCGATGTCTCGACCGTGGCGCAAGCATCTTGCCAGCCCAACACTGCTGCGCGGGCCTTCGACGGCGTGCGTCCTGCCTTTCGCACTAGCACGTGAAACAGTTCACCCAGCGCTTGTACGGGCACAATTACCGCATTCTGATCCAACTGCCGTACGACTTGCAGCGCCGCATTTTTCTTCGTCGCTCCGTTGACGCCCTCGACGTAGGCCAGGATGTTGGTATCCAATGCCACTCTCATTTTCCGTCCTCATACAATTCGTCGCGGGTCCAGCGACCAATGTCCACGACCGGCTGAGAGCGAAGTCTCGCCAGCAGGGTGGTCCAGGCACTTGAAGCCACGGCATCGCTCTCCGTGACAGGAACAATCTTCGCAACTGGTTTGCCGTGGCTCGTCACAACGTAGCTTCGTCCTCGGCGCACGCCCTGCAAAAGCTGAGAAAAATTGCGATTGGCGTCCGCAGCAGATACCGCCTTGTCCATCGCGCCTCCTGAATGTAGTTATTTTACCTACTATCCGTCCGGCGTCAAGTTTCCCTCCGATATAGACGCTGAGTCCATCCCTTGCTGAATGGTCGATAATCGACAGCACATGGATCCCGTCCGCATTACCGAGCTCCTGCGGCCGTTCACCGGCGACGCCGAACTCCCGGCCGGGATGCTGGAGCAGTTCCGCCTCTACCTTGATCTGCTGTTGCGCTGGAATGCGCGCATCAACCTGACCGCCGTGCGCGATCCCGAGCAGATCGTCATGCGGCATTTTGGCGAGTCGCTGTTCGCGGCGCGGATGCTCGACTCGCACGCCGCAGGGCCGATTACTCTGGCCGATGTAGGTTCCGGCGCGGGCTTTCCCGGCATTCCCATCAAACTGTGGGCGGCGGACGTCAAGCTTACGCTCATCGAATCGCAAAACAAGAAAGCTACGTTTCTTCGCGAAGCCTTGCGGACCCTGAAGCTTGACCGCTCGCACGTCTTCTGCGGTCGCGCCGAGCAGTGGGGGCAAACCGCCGATCTCGTGACCCTGCGCGCTGTAGAAAAATTCGAGCGCGCCTTGCCGGTTGCGGCGGCGCTGGTCGGGCAAGGCGGCAAGCTGTGTCTGCTAATCGGTTCCTCACAGATGAAATCGGTGCGCGCTCTCAGCGGCGAACCATGGACTTGGCACGACCCGTTCCCCGTTCCGCTGAGCACCGGACGAGTGATTGCGATTGGAGAGCGTCGCACTTCGTGATTGCACCAGTTGTTCTTGAAGGGGCGCAGCTTTAGCTGCGTCGTCACGAGTCCCTTAAGTTTGTCATCACGAGGAGGCCTTTAGGCCGACGAGGGATCTGCCTTTGACTTTTTCCGCACCCTCTGAAGCCGTGCCCCTTCAAGACCAGATCAAACGAAACCTGCGCTGCTCAGCCAACTCGCCCTGCCCGGCCACGTCCCCAAACGAAATAGCAGACACTGAGCACTACCAGCCACGGAATGCCGGACTCCAGCGTCACCCTCATTCCCTCGACCCACCACGTCGAGACAATAATCGCCAGCACGGCCGATCCGCCGAGGATGGTGGTGAACGGGAACCCCGGCATCCTTACCGGCAAAACGGAACGCTCTCTTCTTGCAGGCAGGATCTTCTGCGCATCCCAATGCCGACGGAAGCTGAGATGGGTGACGAAGATCATCAGCCAGACGAAAAGGCCGCCGAACAGCGCAATTCCGAACATGTAGACGTAAGCCGAGTTGGGAAACGAGATGGCAAACAGCGTGGCTAAGCCGAGTCCAGCGGCGGAAACCATCAGCGCCGGAATGGGTGTGCCTTTCTTCGACACCGCGCCCAGCGCCTTAGGTGCAAAGCCGCCGCGCGCCAGCGAGAAGACCATGCGGGTGCACAAATAGAGACAGCAATTCATGCCGGAGAGCGCTGCGGTCAGGACCACGAAGTTGAGGATGTCGGCGGCAATCGGGACATGCATTAAGTCAAACACGCGCACGAAGGGGCTGACGGTAATGCTCTGGCCGGGCTCGATTTCGGTCCATGGGATCACGCCGACCAGAATGGTGATAGCGCCAACATAGAAAATCACCAACCGCAGGAGCATCGTGCGCAGCGCTCGCGGCACAGACCGCTCGGGATCTTTCGCTTCTCCGGCGGTGACCGCGACAATTTCAGTCCCAATAAAGCCAAAGATGACGAAGGCCGTGGCCAGCCAGACGCCGGTCCAGCCGCGCGGCAGGAAGCCGCCATTGGCGTGAAAGTTATCCAGCCCGATGGGCCGCTGCTGATGTATGCCGAGCAGAATGCTGGCACCGAGCAGGATGAACACCACGATCGCGCTCACCTTGATTGTCGAGAACCAATACTCGAAGCTGCCGAAGGCGCCGACACTATGCGCGTTCACATAAATTAGAAGCGCGGAGTAGAAGATCACCCAGGCCCAGACGGGCGTGTGGGGAAACCAATATCGGGTGTAGATGGCGGCAGCGACCGCTTCGCCGCCGGCGGCAATCGATTGCGCCGCCCAATACGTGTAGCGCACCACGAAGCCCGCCCACGGCGACAGATACAGGTCGGCATAGACGCCGAACGATCCGGCCGTAGGATGCGCGACCGCCATTTCGGAGAGGCAATACATCAGCAGCAGCGCAATTCCGGAGACGAAGATGTAGCTGAGAATGACGCCCGGACCCGCAGTGCGGACGGCCAGCGCGCTGCCCAGAAACAGTCCTGTGCCAATCGCGCCGCCAATGGCGATCATGCCCAGTTGGCGCTCGCTGAGCTGGCGCGCCAGGCCTTGCTCGTTAGCGAGCGCCTGCGCGTGGTGGTCGGGAAGCGGGAGAGGATCGGCTGCCATCAGCCGGTCGCCTTGGCCCCGCGGCGAAGGAATTCGCCGGTCACTTCCGCCAGGCGGCCAATGTCTTCGCGGTTGTTGAACAGATGGCAGGCGACCCGCAGGCCGCCGATGCTCGATGTGTAGCGCAGCGAAACCAGCACTTTGCGCTGTTGAAGGTAATCCAGAAGGGCAACGTTCTTCTTGACGTCGCCGAGCGTGAACGTCACGATGCTGGAGCGGTTCCGGCGATCGAGCGGCGTCACGATCTCGACTCCTTGCTGTTGCAACGAATCGATCAGGTAGTCGGTGAGGCACAGCACATGCTCGCCGACCTTGCCGATGCCGATTTCATTGATGAGCCCGACCGACTCCGCCAATGCGATTGCGCCGGGATAGTTCGCCGTGCCCCCGATTTCCCAGCGGCGGGCATTGGGAACGAAATCGTAATCGCGCACCGGCTTGATAGTGGGCGTCTCGAAGTACGCTGCCCAGCCGCCTTCCGGTTCCACCTCCGAAAGATAGCCGGCCAGCGGCGGCTTCACCCTGTCGCGAAACTCCTTGCTCAGGTACAGAAAGCCGCAGCCAAAGGGCGCCATCAGCCACTTGTGCCCGCCGCAGGCGATGGCGTCGACCGGAGTCTTCTGCACATCCAGCGGAATCGCGCCAATCTGCTGGATCGCGTCGGCAATCAGGAATACGCCGCGTTCGCGACAGAGGCGCGACAGCGCATCGAGATCGCAGAGGAAGCCGTTGTTCCACTGCACCGAGCTGATGGCGACCACGCGCGTCCTGGCCGTAATTGCCGCGTCAATGTCTTCGATCAAGAGCTGCCCATTGCGATTGGGCACAATGTCGATCTCGATGCCCGTCTCCTGACGCTTCTGGACCCAGGGAATCGCGACTGCGACAAATTCCAGGTCGCAGACCACAACCCGATCGCCGCGCTGGAGCGGGATCGCGTCCGCCACCAGGCTCAGGCCATGGGTCGTGCTCTCCATTAAGGCGATGTCGTCTTCGCCGGCGTTGATCAGCTTGGCCAGCGGAGCACGTGCGGCGCTGCGCCTCGCGTCCATATCGAGATGTTGCTGCGAGGCATTGCCTGACGGGCAGGATGCGGCCATGTCCAGAAAAGCGCGCAGCTTGTCCGTGGCACGCTGCGGCGGCAGGCTCACGCAGGCGGAGTCGAGGAAGACCTGGTTCTGAAGCGCGGGAAATTCCTTACGAGCGTCATCAATGGTCATGAGGGAACCTTTACGAGGTTCGGCCATTGTACTGCGAAGCGGGCAATTACGTGCCCGCGACAATCTCGTAGGGCCGCATCATCTCGTTGTCCTCGTGCTCAAGGATGTGGCAGTGCCAAACGTACTTTCCCGGATAGGCGTTGAAGGGCACGATGATGCGCGTGACCATCTTGGAGTCGGCGCGGGCCGTGTCCTTCCAGCCCGCCTCGTACGGCTCGGGCGGAACGCGCGGCCCCAGGAAGCGGAATTCCTTTTTCGTCTGGTAGGTCCAGGGCTCATAGTGCTGCCGATCGAGGACCTGAAAGCGCACCGCATGCAGGTGGATGGGGTGCGTGTCGTCGGTGGGATTGACGAAGGTCCAGATCTCGGTGCTGTTCAGCGCCGGCGTCTCGCTGATGGGGTCATGCCAGTACTTCCCGTCCAGCAGCAGGAGCACCGGATCGCCCTTCAGGCTTCGGTATTCGTCGAGGGTGAACAGCCGGGTCTTGACCGCTTCGGATTCCGGAATCCTGGGGACCGGCCGGAGCTGCGCGGGTAGGGAACTGCTGTCGCTGACCTTGTTCGCCGACACGCGAAACTGCATGACCGCGACGGCGTCGTCCTTCAGCACTATCTGCTCGCCCCGGCTGTCGCTGAAGTCGATGACCACGTCGGCGCGCTCGCCGGGCGCGAGCCTGATTTTCTTGATCGCTGCCGGGGCCGGGAGCAGTCCCTGGTCGGTGCCGATCTGCTGCAAGCCGAGCCCGTTCTGCAACGCGAGGTGATAGAAGCGCGCGTTCGAGCCGTTCAGCACGCGGAAGCGATATTTCCGCGGTTCCACTTCCAGATAGGGGAAGAGTTTGCCGTTCACCAGAATTGCGTCGCCGAAGACCTCCGGTACCCACGGCGCGCGCTCCTTGCCTGAGACGGGATAGTACAGCTGGCCCTCGGGCGTGATCATCCGGTCGAAGAGAACCAGCGGCACTTCGTACTTTCCGCTCGGCAGATTGAGCGCGTCTTCCACCTTGTCGCGAACAATCGCCGCGCCGAACAATCCTGCGTAAACATTCAGGCGATTGATGCCCATGGCGTGATCGTGATACCAGAGCATCGCCGCGTCCTGCTGGTTGGGATAGTGATAGAGGACAGATTTGCCGGGCACGAACCAGTCTTCGGGAAAGCCGTCGCTGTCAGGAGGGACGCGCGCGCCATGCATGTGGGAGACCATCCGCACCTGCGGAGTACCTTCGGCTCCGTGCAGACGGTAATCGATGGGCAGAAAATGCTGCTGCGGAAGTTCGTTCGCCCACTCCACCAGCAACTCCTCGCCGCTGCGCATTTCCAGCGTCGGCCCGGGCACGGCCGGCCCGAACGACCAGAATCGCGTCGGCTTCAGGTCGCGGTGGATCTTCATCTCCACGGGTTGCGCCGCGAACCGGTAGTAGGGAAGCTTTGTCTTGCGCGAGGATGGCAGCGACCGCATTCCGTCAGGCTTGGCCACCGCAGGAATGGGCAGCGGATCGACAAAGTTCGCCAGCGTGCTGACGTTGAGTGTGTTCGCCGGAGCGGCCGTCGAATGCATCTGCATCAGGGCCGCGAGAGTCTTCGGCCCACTTAACCACGCACTGCCGGCCAGCATTGTAGATTGGTGCAGGAAGGTTCGACGTGAAGTCACCGGGTCCCCTTGGTCATACTACACGCATAAAACGGCAGGGATGCAGACCGTGCTGCATCCCTTGCCGGTTGGAACAGCTAGTTACAAACTGCGGGCCTTTACGGCTTGGCGCAGCCTGTTGATGTGACCTCACCCGTCTGGTCGTTCAGCAGTTCATAGCGGAGACAGGTGCTGGGCTGGACTGAGAGCATGGACGCAATGGAGTTGGCGTAGGCATCAAACGAACCATTCCCAATGCGCTGTCCACCGAGCCAGTTGTCCTCGATGAAGCGGATGATCGAGGTCTGATCGGTCACGGTGTTATCGACAAAGTTCTTCTTGGCGTAAGGCGAGATCACCATCAAAGGCAGGCGCGGACCGTAGCCGCAGCGTCCCTGGGCATGATTAGCGGTGATGCCCGCGAGCTGAGGCGGTACCGTGCCGCACAACCCGTTGCCGGTCAAGCCATCGGCGCTGGTCTGTGAGGTGTTAAGGACCGGAGCCAGCTGATGATCGTACCAGCCGTCCGAATCGTCGTAGGCGATGACCACGGCCGTGCTCGCCCAGTATTGGGTCTGTGCCAGGAAGTTGATGGTGTCCACCACGAAGGTTTGCTCATCGAGCGGATCGGAATAGCCGGGGTGACCATCCTGGTAACCCGGCGCCTTCAGGAAGCTCACGGCCGGGAAATTGCCAGCCGAAACCGCCGCGAAAAAGTCCTGGGAATCGTACTGATGATTCCCGGGATCGCCCTGCTGCCCGATCGTCATGACCGAAGTGGGGCGCGTATGCTGCGGGTTGGAGGTGGAAACGTAGTACTGGAACGGCTGGTGATGGGGGATGTAATCCTTCTTATTGACGTTGGTTACGGTAGACGTGGTAGAGCGGTTGCAGCCCGTCGTGCCATTCGGGTTGGTGATGCTCAGGTTGAAGCCACCCTCGAAAAAGCCCCAGCTTAAGCCGGCGGCGTTGAGCAGATCGCCAATGTTCTTTCCGCCCATCTGGAGGACTTCGCCGGAAGACGTGGAGCATACATCGCCAATTGGATCGGCATCGCCGATGAGCGTCGTGCCACCGTTGCCGTCACCAATGACCGCACCCGTGCCGTTTTCATTCTCGGTTACGCCATTGGTCTGACCGGCGATGAGGTTCACCGCGCCAACGGTGGACGGGCCAAAGTTGGTGCCGTAGGAGTTGTCATTCATCGCAAAATACTGAGCGTAATTCCATAGGGCGGTGACGGTGTTGCCATCGTAGTAGCCCATTACCAGGCCGGTGGTGTCAACGATGCCGCCGCCACCCGGGGGCGGCCCAGCCACGCCGGTATTGAGCGGGAACAAGTCCATCAGGCCGCTGTCAGCAGCCAGTTGTTCGGGCGTGTAATCATGGTCCTGGTCATTCGTCGCTGCCTGCGAGCGGTCGAGCCGGAAAGGATTGGTGGCTCCCGTACCATTGGCCGGGTTCAGGTTCGGATTGGCCGTGGCCAGTGCGCCCAGCAGACCGTTGACCGAAGGCGTTCCCGCAGTCGGAGTGAACGATGGCTCGCCCGACGGGTTGGTGGCGTAGGGATAGGTGCCAAAATAGTGGTCGAACGAGTTGTTCTCCTGGAAGATGACCACCAGGTGCTGGATGGGAGTTGCAGTTGAAACATGTACTGGTTTGGCGCTGCCCTTAACCGGCGCCGCGTTGGCGTTCGCCAGCGGTCCGAACGTCATGACCGCCATCAATGTAGTTGCCAGAAACTCACGCATAGATTTCCTCACCCTTTCCACTCCTCAGGCTTGGATTCTGAGGTTGTACCTTCATAGCTGGAGGACATCAATTCCAGTTGAACCGCACATTAAATATTGATGAACGAGCAAAAAGGAGCCGTAATTGGACAGGCTGGCAAGGCCGCCCGGCAGTCTTCTGGCGCCGTGCTACCGAGTTGCGGGGGGTTAAGATAACCCATGCCGCCAATCCCGTCGGCAACGAAGAGAGCCACCGTCTGCGCGTTGGCGCTTGCCGCCCTCGCCGTGGTCGCGCCCTTCAGCGTTCGCGGCGTCGCCTGCGGGCACGATCTCACCTTCCACATGAATAGCTGGATGGAAGTGGCGCAGCAGTGGCGCCAGGGCGTCGTTTACCCGCGCTGGGCCGCGCTTGCCAACTACGGCAGCGGCGAGCCGCGCTTCCTCTTCTACCCGCCGCTGTCGTGGATTCTGGGCGGCGCGCTCGGCAGCTTCCTCCCGTGGGCCGTCGTCCCGGCTGCATTTGCTGCCTGCGCCGTTTTTCTTGCCGGACTGGCGATGCACAAGATGGCGCGTGAGTGGTTCGACGAGCCGGACGCGACCCTGATCGCCATCGCTTACGCGCTTAGCCCTTACATGCTGCTGGCGATTTACGTTCGCAGCGCCTTCGCTGAGCTGCTCGCCGCGTCGTTCTTGCCGCTGCTGGTTTTGTGGATTGTTCGCGACCGTCCCGCGCGTGCGATGTTCATCCCTTTGGCGCTGACCATCGCAGGAGTGTGGCTCACCAATGTTCCGGCGGCCATCATCGCGTCGTATGTCGCAGTATTGCTGCTGGTTGCCGTCACCGTGGTTCGCCGCAGCTCCCGCGTCTTTTGGTATGGCGTCGCGGCGATAGCAATGGGACTCTTGCTGTCCTCGTTTTACATCGTGCCCGTCCTCTACGAGAAGAGCTGGATAACGGTCGGCCAGCTTCTGTCCGCGGGCGTACGGCCAGCGGAAAATTTCCTGTTCACGCGCATTGGCGAGCCGGAGCATGACTCGTTCTTGCGAACGCTGTCATGGCTTGCGGTTGGGGAATTGGCGATCACCGGCGTGGCCATGTTTTTCGCCCGCGGATGGCGACGGCGCAATCCCACGTTGTGGTGGTCGCTCGCCATCCTGGCCGGCGTGTCGCTCGCGTTGACGCTGCCCATCGCCAGCCTGGCCTACCGCCTGATGCCGGACCTGCGCTTCCTGCAATTTCCCTGGCGCTGGTTGATGGTCACCGGCATCGCCTACGCCGTGTTTCTGGTTGCGGCCGTGCCGAAGTTTCGCGGCAAGGCTTCGCTCTACGCTGTCTTGTTCGTCACGCTGATCGCGGTCTGCAATCTGGCGCTGCAACCGCCATGCGATCCCGAAGACACGCCGTCCATGCTCTCCTCCGTGTTCCATGCGGGCTACGGCTACATGGGGACCGATGAATACGCTCCCGCTGGCGCTGACAATTACGAGATCAAGCCGGACTATCCCGAGTTTGCGATTCGTGGCGAGGATGGCCGCCCGGCGGCAGACGCTCGGGTGACGCACTTGCACGCCGGTCCGTATCGCAAACAGTTGACGGTAGATTCTTCGCAGCCGGTCGCGCTCGTGCTTCGCCTCATGAACTATCCCGCCTGGCGAGTGGAAGTGAATGGCAGCCGAATCACGCCGCTGGCGGACGATCCTACGGGACGAATGGTGATCGCCGTTCCCGCCGGCTCCAGCGAAGTCGATGTCCGGTTCATCCGCACGCCAGACCGCTGGCTGGGCGACGGCCTCAGCCTCGCCGCGTTCCTATCCTTGTTCGCGTTCTGGTACGGTGAACGAAGAAGCGCGCGAGCGCTTGGCCTTTAGCGATTAGCAATTAGCTCTTAACGTTTCAACCGCGGATACGAAGGCCAAGTTAATGATTGCATCCGACGTGACACTCGACTCGATGCTTTGACCAGGAGCCAATTGCTGACTGCTAATTGCTAATTGCTAATTGCTAATTGCTAATTGCATCCTACGCCTCTGTGGTGAAATAGATTTCCATGAAACGCGTACTCGTAGCCACCTCAAATCCCGGCAAGGTTCGCGACCTCATCGGCGCGGCCATCGCGCACAACGTGCAGATCGCGATGCTTCCCGGCTTCGCGTCGCTGCCCTCCGTCGTCGAAGACGGCGACACCTTCGAAGCCAATGCCCGCAAGAAGGCCGAGTACTACAGCAAGTACGCGGAAGGCGAAATCGTCATCGCCGACGACTCCGGGCTGGAGGTCGATGCGCTTAGTGGCGCGCCCGGCGTGCGCTCAGCGCGTTACGCTGCCGACGAACACAATGCGCCGGAGCTCGCCGGCAACTCCGACGACAAGGCCAACAATGCGCGCCTGCTACGCGAGCTGCACGACGTTCCGGGTGAATTCCGGACGGGCCGATTCGTTTGTGTGATTGCCGCTGCGCGCAACGGCCACACGCTCGCCACGTTTCACGGCCGGGCCGAAGGAATCATCCTGCACGCGCCGCGCGGCTCCAATGGCTTCGGCTATGATCCTCTGTTTTATTTTCCGGAAATTGGCAAGACGTTTGCAGAGCTTAGCGCGGAAGAGAAGGCGGGCTACAGTCACCGCGGCGCCGCGTTCCGCGCGTTTCTCCAGTGGGAAGACGAGAACAGGCATCGCCATCCGCATGGGCAGGAGTGAAACCCGCGCGGCGAATCGTAAACTATCCGCCCCACGAGATTCGGAACAACCGAATCGCGCCCATCAGTATGGCCAGGAGCATCGCCACCAGGAGGCAAAAGCGAAAGGTGAAGGCCCCGGGATGTTCGCTATAGATGAGCCTTCGCACGATATACAGGGCAACAGCCAGCAAAAACCATTCCCACCACGGCAATGCCCACGGCGACATGACTGCCACGATTGTAACTTGCAAATGCTTTAAATGCTGCCCATAAATGCTCACTCGCCAGCAATCGATCTGTGGTACCATCGCGTCCTACTTTGTTTCACTTGGGTGATGGAGGTACGTCTCATGGGGGCATCCGTCGATACCGGTCAACTCTCCTACTACACGCTGTCCGAAAACTGGCTCGTCACTGTTTCGAATACGCTGCCGCTAGTAGGCATCGGTTTGGGATTCTCCGATACCGAAGCACTGCCTGGGAATTGGTACCGGGCCGCCCCTTGGCTCGATACGGACAACTCGCCGGGTGTGTCGATTGTGATTGGCGACAGCGGCACTGCCAACGGGCGCTCCGGTGAGGCACTTTCGATGGACGACAACGGAGGCGTTGTTGTAGAGATGACGGTGGTGAATGTGGGCAAAGGGACCGCCGCCATCGGATTCAGTTGGCTTTCCGCGCCCTCAGTGGGGGGATAAAGAGAATGAAAGTACATATCTTGTTCGATGACACGGGTCACGTTGGTGCGATATCTCATCCCAGGGCGGGAAAAAAAGGCGAGGTGCTGCTTGGTGGCTTCCGTCCCGCTGCCGGACAGCACGCGGCGATTGTGGAGGTCCCGGTCGAGCTCAGGCATCTGAAGCCGCGCGACTTGCACGAAGCGGTTCGCGTTGAACATGTAAAGGGAGAGCCGCGTCTCGTCGCAAAGCCAAAAGCGTAGGCGTAGTTCCGCGCCCGGCGAATCTCACCCACCATCTTGACTTACGCGTCCGGCTCGACCTCGCTAAGTACCGGTGCCGCGCTGCCGCCCTCGTGCACTTTCGCGGTGGTGACCAGCGCCACGCCGGCGACGATAATCACCGTTCCCGCCAGCATGAACCCATCCAGCCGCTCGTGGAGCACCAGCCATCCCAGGCACAGCGCGACGAGCGGATTCACATACGCGTAGGTCGCCACCTTCGCCGACGGCACATGCTTGAGCAGCCAGATATAGGCCGTGTATCCCACCCACGACCCGAAGACCACGAGATAGAGCACGGCCAGCATTCCGCGGCGCGTAATCGCGACGCGATGCGCCTCGCCCGTGACCATCGCGACCAGCGCATTGCCGATCGCCGCGAACAGCATTTCCCAGCCAGTCGCGGTGAAGGGATCG
>PLBD01000270.1 GCA_003135315.1 Acidobacteriaceae bacterium
AGCGCCTTTTCACGGCGCACTTCTACGGTAGTTACTTTGCAAGGTAAGTATGCTGTTTTAAGATACTTACGTGATTGCTTTCAAAGTATTGATCCCAGAGGACTTACCTGTCGTACTAAAATGCTCTATTCTTCAATCACTTAGACTAGAAATTTTGCCGTCACTGGCAACTCACCACCTCGAGCACCCAGATTTTCAAAGAGCACCAGACGGCAGGTCCCCACAGTCCCCGCCGTATTGGGCAAACTAAGCCCAACTTACAACCCTAGCTCACCACCAGAACTTGTCAAGATTACGAAAGGACTTGTACTTTCGTAACCCTGCTCCTCAAGCGTCGGCCAATTGTCCTAAGCGAGAATCGATTGCTCGTTGTACAATCCTTCCCAGGTTCTGTTACATGGTGAGCTTGTGAAGAAAATCACAGCCTGTATTCCACTTGCCCTTCTAGCTCTGGTGCTATTCGGGCCGACTGCTGTCTACGCCCGCAAGACCACTGAGCACCCGAAAGCGCAAAACCCCACGGCGGAGCACCCCGGGACAAAGAACTCCAAGGCGCAAGAAAAGGCGCAGAAGCAGTGGAATAAACAGCGCAAAGAGCAAGCCAAAGCGCAGAAAAAGCAACAGAAGGAGCAAAAAAAGGAGCAGAAAAAGAACGCGAAGCAGTTGAATAAGAAGACTACCTCGGTGACCTAGAATATCTGCGTAGAACTGCTACCCCTCAGTAATTCCCAGTCTCGCCCTCACGAAAGACAATTCCGCTAATCCCTCTAACTAGGCTGCTGGCTGAGTGCAGAACGAACGGTACAAGGCTGACGACTGCTATCTCTTGATGATCGGATTGTAGCCTTCCGCCACCAGTTTGGCCTTCATGGCTTCCGCGTCCGCCACGCTGGAGAACGGCCCTACCTGCACGTGATAGAACTTGTCGTTGGTGACCGGATTGTTCACCACAAACACGTTGTAGTTCTTCTTACGTAAGGCCCCGGCGAGCGCGACCGCATCGTCCTCACGGGAAACCGCCGCAATCTGCACCACAATGGTTCCCGGCCCGGTCACGGGAGACGTGTGCGAGGCGGCCTCGGGACTGCGGGCCGCAGCGGCGGGTGCGCTGACCGCTGGACTGGGGGCTGTCTCAGGCGCAACTTTCGGCTTTGGATCGCGCGCAGCCGCGGTAGCCGGTTGCGAGGCCACCGGAGACGCCTTGGCTTCGTTGTCGTTCTGCTGCACTGCTTTGTAGAACGTCAACGGCCCCTGTGGAGCGGCATTAGCCTCATCGGTAGCCGGAGCCGGCGCATCAGACTTGGCGGCAACCGCGGCCGAGGGCTTGCTTTCGCCGCCTCCCGAGCTTGCCTGCACGGAATCGGACGAAGCGTTTACCTGCGCCGGCTGATCGTTCAGCGCCTGCTCGTGGCCCGAACTCTTGCCCAGCGAATAACCGATGGAAAAGAAAACACCGCAGATGGCTGCCAGCAGAAAAAAAAGTCCCAGCAGCTTGCCGGCGCCCAGGGTTATTTCGGTGTCGTCAGATGCCATCGTGTGCACAGATATCCTCGCTCAATTGGGCCGCTTTCATCCCTTGTCCGCCGGGGCTTCCAGGGCGGCGATCTTCGCTTTATCCAGTTTCACCAGGCTGTGCAGACCCGCCAGCAGGTCCACCGGCACTGGAAAGATAATCGTCGTATTTTTCTCCACGCCGATCTCGGTCAGCGTCTGCAGGTAGCGCAACTGAATACTGACCGGTTCGCTGGCCAGCAGGTGGGCAGCATCAATCAGGCGTTGCGCCGCGGCGAATTCGCCTTCGGCGTGAATGATCTTCGAGCGCTTCTCGCGTTCGGCCTCGGCCTGCTTCGCCATCGCGCGCGTCATCGTCTCCGGCAGATCGACTTGCTTCACCTCGACGTTGCTAACCTTCACGCCCCAGGGATCGGTGTGCTGATCCAGAATCGACTGCAGCCGCAGGTTGATCTTCTCGCGATGCGCCAGCAACTCGTCCAAATCGACTTCGCCCAGCACCGAGCGCAACGTGGTCTGTGCGAACTGCGACGTCTGGTACATGTAATTCGACACCGCGACCACCGCTTTGTTGGAATCCACCACGCGCAGGAAGATGACCGCGTTCACCTTCAGCGTTACGTTGTCGCGGGTGATGATGTCCTGCGGCGGAACTTCCAGCGCCTCCTGCCGAAGTGAGACGCGCACCATGCGGTCAATCGGCGCGAAGACCAGTATGATGCCGGGGCCCTTCGCGGTGCCCAGCAAACGCCCAAGGCGGAAAATAACGCCGCGTTCATACTCGGCCAGTATCTTGATCGAGTTGATGATGTAGAGAACGACAATAACGATGACAACGATGCCAGCTATACCGGGCACGATGTGCCTCCAGCTAATCAGAAGTGTAGAACGTGTACTACTGCTGATTGTAGGCTCATGTAGCGGGGAACCCAAGTTGGCAACAGAAGCCAGTAGCCAGCATTCAGTTGCCAGTTGCCGGTAGCGATGTTGACGGGGATTACGGTTTGGCAACCGCTAGGCTCCGTTGCCAGAAACGGCGTGATTTTACTGACTACTGACTACTGGCTACTGTTTTTCCACTTCCAGCTCCAGCCCCTCCACCTTGCGGACGACGACGTGATCGCCAATCCCAACCCGTGAAGGCGCGTGCGCGTTCCATATTTCGCCGAGCACGAACACCTTCCCTTCCGGATCGATGTCCGTCCGCGCTTCTCCAATTGCGCCGATCATCCCCTGGCTTCCCGTCACAACTTTGTTGCGGCGCGCACGCAGCGCGATCGTCATCAGGAAAACGGTGATTGCGCCGATGGGCACGCTGACGCCCAGCGCCGTCCACAGGCTGACGCGCATTTGCGGAATGGGGCCGTCCACAAGCAGCAACCCGCCCAGCGTCAGCAGAGCGACGCCGCCAAGGCCGAGCACCCCATGGGTACCGAACTTCGCCTCCAGCACAAACAGCACAAACGCCCCCATGATGAGCGTGAACGACGCGTAGCGCGTGGGCAGCAGGTTCAGTGCGAACAGCGCCAGCAGAATGAAGATGACTCCCACCACCCCGGGCACAATAGCGCCGGGATGATTGAACTCCGCGTAGAGCGCCAGCGCGCCCACCGCCAGCACAATGAAGGCAATGTTGGGGTCCAGCAGGAAGTCGAGGATCTGTTGCCGCAGAGTCATCGGCATATCGTCTACCTTCGCTCCCACCAGGTCCAGCTTCACCTGCTTGCCATCGAAGCGCTTTATCGTGCGGCCTTGAATCTGTCGGAAAAGATCATCTTGGTCCTTGGCGACAATGTCGATCAGGTGCTGTTGCAGCGCTTCCTGATCGGTCCACGATTTCGACTCGCGCACCGCGCTCTCCGCCAGTTGCACATTGCGTCCCCGCGGTCCAACGAACGAACGCATGAAGGCGGCCGAGTCGTTCTCGACCTTCGCTTTCATGATGTCGTCCATCTTCTCGCCGCCCAGCGTCACCGGATGGGCCGCGCCGGTGTTGGTCCCGGGGGCCATCGCGGCAATGTCTGCCGACTCCAGGATGAAGAACCCCGCTGACGCCGCATTGGCGCCGCTGGGCGCTACGTACACGATCACCGGCACGGGCGAGGCGAGAATTTTCTGGATGATCTCGCGGGTGGAGTCGACCAGGCCGCCGGGGGTGCGCAGCTCGATCAGTACCGCGTCCGCATTGGTCTGGCGGGCATGCTCGACGGCGCGCTCAACATATTCGGCGCTGATGGGCTGGATGGTGTCGTCCACGCGGATCTTGACGACACTGCTGGCAAAGGAACTGGCGGATGCCAGCAACCCCAGGGCAAAGCAGCAAAGGACAGATTGAATTCGAGACATATGCCCTCCTTCCGGAGGAATGTTCCACTTCTATTGTGCACCCGTTTGCCGCACAGCGATATCGTGTTTCAGCGCCAGTGCGGTTGCGTTCGCTGGCTCCAGTGCCAGCGCTCGATCGACTTCGCCGGCCGCCGCCTGCATCTGGTTCTGCTTCAGATCAAGCCGGGCGAGCACCAGCAGGCCATCGACATTCGGTTTCAGGCGAACCGAGGTTTGCGCTTCAGCCCGCGCGCCGCTCGCGTCGCCCTTCTTCTCCAGCAGCAGCGCCAATTGCGCATGTGCCACTACGTTGCTGGAGTCAGCCCCGATAGCGGCACGGAATTGAGCCTCGGCCTGGTCCGGCAGGTTTTTCGCCAGCAATTCCTTGCCTTGCTCCACGTGATACGCGGCGTGCGTGTTCTTATCCTTGGTCGCCAGGCGCGCTTCCGTGAAGTTTTGGATCTGCATTTGGATCTGCCGATAGGAAGTCTCATCGTAGTTGCGCTTGATCCGCTCCATGGGAAGGTGCGGCTGGGCGGTTGGCAACAACGCATTGCCTGCGGCATTGACCGGCAATGGCGGCGGAGGCGGTACGCCGCGATTGATCATGTCCAGCAGCGCCTTGGCCTCGGCGTCGGTTGGGCGTTGCTGTAGCTCCTCCTTCAACTGCCGGCCGGCCGCGGCGCTGTCTCCATTCTTGAAGAGCGCGACCGCCAGGTTGAAGCGGTAATCCGAATCGTTAGGGTCGGCGTTGACCGCCTTCGAGAAATACTCCACCGCAGCAGCCCGGCGTCCACGCCGAGCCTCTACCACGCCCATATTGTTGTAGAGCTCGGTCAGCGGCACTCGGGTCAACAGGTAATTGAACGCCGAAAGGGCCTTGTCGAAGTTGCCACGATAAAACTCCGCCATTCCCAGCAGAAAACTCGCTTCGCCCGCGGCCGGATCGGTTTTGGGTATGCGGGCAAACCACACCGAGGCCGATTCGTATTCGTGATTGTCAAAATACGTCCTGCCCAACTGCAGCATGGCCGGAGTGTAACTGGGATTAAGCTTCAGCGCTTCGTGAAAGTAGTGGACCCGCTGCTGGTAACTGGTGGCCATCGTTCCGCGAATGTAGTTCTCGAAGGCATCCAGCCGGACCGGCGGAACGGCCTTCAGGAACTGATCGCGCGTGGTTGCAGGATGCCCCGGCATTTGCTGCAACACCTCCCAGGCCAGCATAGTCTGCAGGTCGATCAGAGTAGTGAGCGGGCCACTGCTTTCCACTGGCGGATACAGGTGCAGCTTCTTCATGTCGAGCAGTTGCGCATGGGCAGTAAAGACTTTGCCGTCGTAGGTGTAGCTGCCCATCACGACATAATCCGCGTCCATTTGCTCGGCAATGCGATAGATCGTCGCTCGCGAGGGCAGCACGTTCTGCGGAATACCCGAATGGTCGAGGGCATGAATCCGGTCCTCGCGGCTGATGACATAAAGCTGCGAAGAAGCCATGTGCTGGGACAGGACTTCAGGAAATGCTTCTCCGATCCACTCCAGTCCCGGAGCGCTCGACTGGTTTTCGAAGGGCATAACCATCAGGGTCTGCGTGCCGGGAGCGGACTGGCCGGCCGCATTCTGGCAGACCAGGCCGCCCACAGCGGCCAGAATGATGGTAAGACTATGAAAGATTCGGCGTGGGACGGACAAAGCAACTAGATTATAGCTGTTGCAGATCGGTGAACGGGCCGCTGATCGCTCCTATCGCCGAGTGCGCGCTTCGGCCTCGGCTTCCCGCAGCGCTTCTTTGGGGACCTCGCGCAGACGCAGGCCAATTTCGAATTTCGGCGTGGTTGAACCGCGACCCCAGCGGCTGACCTCCCAGTGTCCCCGAACAAACTTCACGCCTGCCGCCTCCGACAGATCCACCAGCAGGGGATACTCGCCCGGGTAGAACTTCTGCGGCAGCGACGCTACCGGCTTGGTCTCCCACGTCGTGCCATCGGACGAGGTAAAGAGGCTGACCTCGATGGCCTCCTGCTCCACGATGGAGGTGACAGAGAGCGTCAGCAGAAAAACGCGATTGGCAGCTTCGCTGATGTCAAGGGGCGTGCTGTCGCCCTTGGCGGTGATCACGGTGTTTGCAGGTACGAGGAAGGCATCGAGCATGACAGAATTATTCTACCGAAGCCGACATTCCCGGATAGTGATGTCGATCACAGCCGGAGACTTATTGCCGCGGCAGGCCATCAAGAAAGCTCCGCAGCAGGCGGCCGAATTCTTCCGGCCGTTCCAGCGCCGCATAATGCCCGGCGCGGGGGATCACTTGCAACCGGCTGCCGGAAATCTGCTGCCGCATCAGCTCCGCTTCGCCTGTAGCCTCGTCTTCTCCGACGATGATCAGGGCAGGAACGTCGATCGTCTTCAGCGTCGGAACCGAGTCCGGACGGTCGGCCATGCCCTGCTGCACGCCGGCAAAGTCCTGCGGCGACATCTTCTGCATCATGCGGCGCGCCGCGTCTACGATGTCCGGCCGATTGGTGAGCGTCACCGGAGAAAGCACCTTGGGCAGCATCTCCTCGATGAATCCTGCGCTACCTTCCCTCAGGACTTTGTCCGCCAGCGCCAGACGGTTCGCCCGGCTTTCCGGGGTTTCGGCAGTTGCGCGCGTGTTCGCCAGCACCAGAGCGGCAACGTGCTCGCGGTTTCGCCGCCAGAACTCGAACAGCGTGTACCCGCCGATGGAGACGCCGACAAAGAATCCCTTTGTGATTCGCTCCTCACGGCAAAGCGCGGCCAGATCGGCGGCCAACTTCTCCATCGTGGCCGGGCCTTCGCCCAGTTCGGAATCGCCGTGCGCCCGCAGGTCGGGCATGACCAGCCGGTATCGAGTGCTGAGCTGTTCGGCCACAGGTCGCCAGAAGGTATGGTTTAGCGGAAACGGGTGCAGCAGGACAACAGCAGGGCCATCGCCCGCGACTTCGTAGAAGAGCAGGGCATCGGAGCTGCGGAACGTAGGCATCGGTTCGCAAGCAAACGCAATACGGCCCTGATCCTTCCGAACCTTCCTTGAAGGATGATTACGAGCCTTGGTAGGGTTGCGGTGGCGTCGCCGGCGGCGCGACCGGTACGTACTCTGGCTCTTCCGGCATCACAATCCACGCAATGATGTAGGCCAGCACTCCCCCGCCGCCAAACAGGGCCACGATCAGCCAGACCACTCGAACTACGGTGACATCCAGGTCGAAGTATTCGGCGAAGCCGGCGCAGACTCCGGCGATCTTGCGATTGGCGCGCGAGCGCATCAGCTTACGCCGGCCGGCAACCGAGCCCAGCCGCGTGCCGCAATAGGCGCAGAGATTGGCGTCGTCCTGGATCACTTTGCCGCAGTAGTTGCAGTACATATAGCCTCCCACAGGATGATACGAGCAGGATAAGAAAAGGTTCCCCAGGATGCAACGTTGCGCCTGCGGTTTTACCGGCGCTA
>PLBD01000549.1 GCA_003135315.1 Acidobacteriaceae bacterium
AGATCGGGCGAAGCGCTTTGCAAGACATCAAACTGCTGGTGGGCGCCAGCGGGGACACCGTCAAAGTTACTGGGAGCACGCCCCTGCTGCGGCCCGGAGAGTCGTCCGAAAGTACCGTCATCGATCGTTCGCTGATACAGGATTTGCCGATGAACGGGCGGAAGTATACCAACCTTGCCGTGCTGACGCCTAACACCAGTTATGACGGCGACACCGGACTGGTTAGCCTGGCCGGCCAGCAGGGAGGTGAGGATTCCGGTTACGCCAACGGAAACGGCTTCAACAGCTTTACTGTCGATGGAAACAATAGCACCAGTAACTATTTCGACGACATCGTAGGTCGCTATCGCATTCCGTACCTTTATGGCGAGGATTCTATCCAGGAGTTTCAGGTTTCCGTTGCCCCATATTCCTCGGTGTATGGTGGCGGAGCCGGTTTCGTCAACGCAGTTACCCGTTCCGGCAGCAATAACTTTCACGGTAACGCGTTCTATTACAACCGCCCCTCGGCCACAGGGGCCAATGACGCCATCGATAAAGCCAACGGTTTCCCCAAACCCTATGACAGTCTGCAGCAATTTGGTGGAGCGGTCGGCGGCCCGATCGTCAAGAATCGATTGTGGTTCTTTGCCGATTACGAGCAGCAGTTGCGAAACGACCCCATTCAGGTCATTAATCCGGCGCTGCAAACAAACTCGTCGAACCTGTCACAGTTTCTGGTAGATAATTTCGGGCTCCCCGCGGGTACAGTACTTCCGCCGCCGAACGGGCCTTTACCAGTCCCGGGCACCAACGTCTCGCCGGATCCCACCAACCCGGCGTACCTGCAGCAGGTCTCTAATGTAATAAACGCGCTCAACTCGAATCTGGGGTCAGCGCCCAGAAAGCGAAATGACTGGGTACTTACGTCGCGATTTGACTACCAACCGAGTTCGCGCGACAGCCTCTTCCTGAGCGTTAACTACAACAACTTCAACTCTCCGGGCGGGGTCATCACCGACCCCACAGTAAGCAACTACGGTATTGAAACTCTTGCCAATGCTCAGGTGCGCACATTTCTGGCCAGCGTCGGCTGGACGCATACATTCTCATCAAGCCTGTTAAACCAAATGCACTTTGGCTCATCGCAAGACAACCAGATCGCGAATCCCACCGGACTCGCTCCCAACACTCCGACAATTATCATCGACAGCCCGGCGGCCTTCATCATTGGCAACGCGCCTTTCTCCATCGGCGATGTGTTCGAAAGACAGTATTCCTTTTCCGATCAAGTGGACTATGTAGTTGGTAAACATACCCTGCAGTTCGGATTCGATTTCAGTCACGCCTGGGATGCGGACACCAACGACGGAGGCGCTGATCCGAACGAGGCCGTCGACTTTGGTTCGCCACTGGGAAGCTACGAGTTCTCCAATCTGCAGGCGTTGGCTCTGGGGCAGTACAACCTCTTCAGCCAGTCGACAGGGCGGCCGACGTTTTCTTTCGGAGTTCCGTATTTTGGCTTTTATGTCCAGGATACTTATCGCGTCCGGCCCAACCTGACCCTTGAGATGGGACTGCGCGAGGACTTCCAGGTGTATCCGCAGCCGGCGGAGAATCCGGCGTTTCCACTCACCGGGCAGTATCCAAATCAGTTTGCCCGGTTTGCTCCGCGCTTTGGATTCTCCTGGGGCCCGACAGCCGACACGGTGATCCGCGGAGGCTTTGGCCAGTTCTATACCAACATGAACGGCCTGAACTACCGCAACGCGGTCATCTCGAATGGTCTGCCATCACAGCAAACTTCGGTGAGCACCAGCTATGACGGCGGTGTTCCGAATCAGCAAGCCCCAACATTCCCAAATATTCTTCCCGCGAACTCGCCACTGTTCCAGTCCTCCCCCGACATTTCATTCGTCTCGCCTGGTTTGCGGATGCCCTATGTATTGGAAGCGAGCCTGCAGATCGAACAGCAGATCGCCAGAAATACAACGCTAAGTTTGGGAACAATCTGGACTCACGGGGTCCACATTCTTTCAAGCAACGCCTATGACCTTAACTTGAACCCGCCGCAAGGCACGACAAGCTACATAGTCTGCCCTCCCGGTACTACGATCGCGCCTTGCAGTGGACCGACCATCGTTCTGCCCAACCTCGATAACGGCCTTTTAACCGAAGGCCGCATCAACCCCAACCTCGGCCAGATCGACGAACTGATCAGTCCGGGGCAAAATGATTACAACTCTTTGTTTGTGCAAGTGCAGCGCCGCATGACGAATGGTCTGTCGTTGCAGTTTGGCTACACCTGGGCCCACAACATTGTGCGCGACGCCACGGACTTCAACAATCAATTCGACTTCAGTAATACGGCTGCGGCTTCGCTGCTCGATCAGCGGCATCGCATTACGCTTGCGGCGGTGTACCAGCCGCAGCTACGAGGGCTGACCAGCTCGCACTTCGGACGGGCGCTGTTGTCCAATTGGACGCTCAGTACGATAATGGAGTTCTCTTCTGGCCGTCCTTATGCCGCTTTGCTAAGCCCAGCGTGCACCAGCTCAACTCTATCCTTCACCAACTGCGACGGCGCGAATGGCAACTTGAATGACAGCGCTTTCAACCAGGACATAGCAGCTACAGCTGCCGGGATCAACGGCGCTGGGCCGACTCCAGGCATCCCGCTGAACTCATTCTATGGCCCGTGGCTGGAGAGGATCGACGTCGGCCTGTCGCGCAGCTTCAAAATCGCCGAAAGCAAAGCCCTCGAACTGCAAGCCCAGGTCTTCAATCTTTTCAATCACGCCAACTACTACGTGCAGAACGGCGGGGGAATCAACCAGCTGCAATATAACCCCATCGGGACCAACTGCGGGGACGGAGCAACGCTGAACCAGACCTGCTATCTGGTACCTAATTCGGGTACGGGGAATTTTGGGACCTTGTCGGAGATTAATCCGGACGGACTTCCCCGCATCTTCCAGTTTTCAATGAGGTTCACGTTCTAGTTCAGAGGATAAAGGGCACCAGCGACACCACCTGTCGAAAGTTTGCCGACAGAGTGCAGCTGTTGAACAACTCCACCAGGTCGCGGCCGCAAGGGCGGAACGCCGACTATACGTCCAAGTGGATCGTCTCCCGATGACGTACCCAGCGACCAATTCGCAAACGACCCTACATCTCCCTGATGCTTCGCTTGCATTCATGACCTATAGACTTTGCAGGTGTGAATCGCGACCCTCCCGCTGGGGCGATCGGATGGACGGGCTTCTCCGATCGCACACTGATTTGAGGCACATAGCGGAGCAATCGGAGCAATCTGCCGCAACGCGGAACACCAGAATCATCCGTAAGTGATTGATTCGGATGGTGGGCGCTACAGGATTCGAACCTGTGACTTCCACCGTGTGAAGATGGCACTCTACCGCTGAGTTAAGCGCCCGTTGCGGTATCTGCATTGTAGCAAAATTAACGAAGGCCTTTGACGCCTCAGGCGGTATTGGGGCAACGTTAAGGTCGCCAACTGCATCCCGCACCGGAACTTGCAGCTCCATAGTATTTTATGTTCATCTAACAGCTCATGGCCCTTGAGGAATACAAGCGGAAGCGTGACTTCAAGCAAACCCCTGAGCCTCCGCCGAAACTGGCCAAGGGCGGCCAGCGGCGCTTTGTTGTGCAGAAGCACCGAGCCTCGCGTCTGCATTACGACTTCCGGCTGGAGATGGACGGCGTGCTGAAGTCATGGGCTGTCCCCAAGGGGCCGTCGCTGGATCCCGCCGACAAACGCCTGGCCATGCAGGTGGAAGATCATCCGGTTTCGTATTTCGACTTCGAAGGCATCATTCCCGCCGGCAATTACGGCGCTGGCACAGTCATGGTGTGGGACGTTGGCACGTGGGAACCGCAGGGCGATGTGCACGAGATGATGCGTAAAGGCGATCTGAAGTTCCGCCTGAATGGGCAGAAGCTCAAAGGGGATTTCGCACTCATCCACATGAAGGCACGGCGGCCAGGCAGCAAGGGAACGGAGTGGCTGCTGATCAAGCATCGCGACGCCTACGATCAGCCGGGCTATGACATCGACAAGTACGACTTCTCCGTGTTGACGAAGCGCTCGCTCAAGCAGATCGCGGGGGATGAAGACTCAGCCGCATGGAAGAGCAGCCGGAAGGCATCGACCGTTGGAGGCTCCAACAAGAACGACTGGCTGGCCGAATCGATTGCAAAAGCTGACGCGAAGAAGGCGAAGGCTACGAAAACATCTTCAGGCGTCAAGGCAGCTTCGATTGCGGCGAAGCGCACGACCAAGCGGGCGCTGTCTGACCCTTCCGGCGCAGTAAAAAAAAACTCCGCACTGAGGACTCGGGCGTAGCTCCCAGCGCCGCGCGCATAGGCCGCAAAGCGCCAATGCCCCGGGCCATTCGCCCCATGCTGGCGACGATGGCCGACAAGCCTTTCGACGACGACAATTGGCTCTATGAGATCAAGTGGGACGGCTATCGCGCAGTGGCCTTCCTTGACAGCAACTCCCTTCGCCTGGTCTCGCGCAATCAGAACGACCTGACCTCAGCCTATCCCGAACTGCACGAGATTCCTGCCCACGTCAAAGCCAGCAGCGCAATTCTCGACGGCGAAATTGTCGCCCTCGACGACGAGGGACGCCCGTCCTTCAGCCTGATGCAGCAGCGCACTGGCGTCGGCGAAGGCGGTCGCCGCATTCGCCGCACGCGCGACGACATTCCCGTCGTCTATTACGCTTTCGATCTGCTTCACCTGGATGGCTACGACCTGATGCAGGCCGATCTGGAAATGCGTAAGCGATTGCTAGCCTCGATTCTTCTGCCCGACGATCTCCTTCACTATTCCGATCATTACATTGGCCGCGGGACAGCCCTGTTCGAGGCGGCCGCAAAACGCGGATTGGAGGGCATCGTCGCCAAGCGCCGTCGCAGTTGTTATGAGCAGAAGCGGAGTCACGACTGGCTGAAGATCAAAGTCGTAAAGAGGCAGGAGTGCGTCATCGGTGGATACACCGATCCGCGTGGCTCACGCGAGAACTTTGGGTCGATTGTGTTGGGACTGTATGACGGCAAGAATCGCCTGATCCCTGTTGGCCAGGCAGGGAGCGGATTCACGGAACAGACTCAGGCGCGAATGTGGAAGCGCCTGCATGCACTCGAAACCACCCGCAATCCCTTCTTCGGCAAAGTAGCGAGCGACCGGCGCGTGCACTAAATAAAGCCGGACCTGGTGGCTGAAATCAAGTTCGCCGAGTGGACCCACGAAGGACAAAGTGGCGGGGCCAAGATGCGCGCGCCCGTGTTCCAGGGATTGCGCTTCGACAAAGAGGCGCGCGAGTGCAGGTTCGACAGGTCGGCTGGCACCGGGACGTAGGCGCAGAAGGCCGAAACGAGGAAATCAGAATAGAGGTCGACAGCGCCCGTCATGAGCCTCACCGCTCGACAGGTCTATCCAACCTCATTTTCTAAGGTGCGGCGCTGTGTCCGTCGCATTGCAGCACACCCAGAAACTTCACCCATGGACCGACGGATTCGCGGTTCTGATAGGCCATGACCCGCGAGAGTTGATGCACGTGCGTGAGGTCGTGCGCTGCCCAGGTCGCCAGTAGGTTGGCGAGCGTGACCGGTCCCAGCGCCGGATGCGTACCCTTGCGCGCAAAGTCATCGGGCTGCAAATTCAGGGCACGCAGCTCAGCCAGGTTCTCTCCGCGCAGGCACGCGAACTCATCCAGTCGCTGCTCCAGCGACTTATTCTGGCCTTCCTTTATCTGCGCGAAGCGGTCGATGCGATCGAATGGCCGTGACTCGCCATCCTCGAGAACCCGCCGCACCCGCGCCATCCAATCCGTACGCTCGAGATTGGCCAGATGTCCCACAATGTCGTAGGCGTTCCAGGTGCCTTCGCCTTCGTTGCGCTGCACCCATGTTGCGGGCAGGCCGCGCAGCAGTGCGTCGAGTGCCGCGGGAGTACGGCTCAGCAGGGCAATGGTTTCGTCCAATCGAAATTCGGTACGGGTTGCCATGCCCGAGTAGATGCCCGGCTTCACGGTTGGGCGCAAATAGCCGAAAAAAATCTAGCTTCGTGGGGGCAAAACCCACGCTCCTCGGTTATCCACGCCGATCGAACCGCAATCTGGCTTCGAGGAGCAGCCATGAAGCACGAGAACCGTGTCGCTGTCTTCTTCACTTCACATCCTTCATCGGCAGCAGCGAACCGTACTCGTGTCCACTGCTGTCCACGGCGCGGGCGATCACGGAGCTGAATCCATCACGCAGTTCGGGATACTTGGCGACAATGGCTTTGATAACGGTCATATTGTCCCGGAAGGCCGCTTCCGGATTCGCCGCCGCGGCATTTTCGTAACGAACGCGCAGGTCCAGACTGTTGTCCACCGGCACGGCAGCCAGTTCCGTCACCTTGAATACCTTGCCGTTGGCCGAAAGGCTCAGCGGCGCAGCCTCGCTGGGCAGGTCGCCGGGACGCGCACCCTGCATCTCATCGGCAATCTTGTCGAGCTGCGGCGTGCTCATGAAGTCGACCGGCGCCGTCAAGTCCCACGCTGTCAGATAGTAGAACCAGGCATTGTGCGACTGCCCCTTGGCTTTGTACTCTCGCGCCCTGGCCAGATACCACTGGCCATCATGGCCGCCGAGTTCATCCAGCCTCGGATAGTATCCCGCCAGCTTCCACGCCGTCCCAATGTTCTCCAAAACCAGCGTCAGGGTGATTGGATCCTTGCCATCGACCTTCTGGATGACAATCGCATAACGGGCTGGTGGCAAATTGGGGATGAAGAACGCGAGCCGGTCAGGCGAATTATAAATACCGCAATAAAACTCCGCACGTGGCAGGGGCGCTTTGGCCTGCGAAGCGTCCAGCAGGTAGGTTCCCGCGATAGTCGACTGGCCCTGCGCCAGATATGGCTTGTTGGTCACTACGGCCTGCTCGATGGCGCTGAAATCACCCGAGATCTGCGGAATGGAATTCGCCTTCAGCCCGGCCACGTCGCCATTCCTGGACATTTCGAGGTATTGCTTCGCGGCACCATCGATAGCACCCTTCGTGACTGCGTCCAGGTCGGGGCCGGAATAGCAAGTCTGGCCGGTTAAGGCATGGGAAACCGCCAAGACCGCGACCAACAGTAGTACAACTCGAAGCAGGAAGCGTTGCTTTTGAACATGGAGGTAGAGCATTCGAGTCATGGCGTCCCCGGGTCGTAGTAGCGGCTGCGGGCAGTCCGCATCCTGATAAACCTGATTCGCCGCAACGCAGCCGTTTCGGCATTTAGCCGCTCTGACGAATATTGCCGATCGAGCCAAACAAGCTGGTCGAACGCGGTTTAGAATAGAACCGACGGCGAAACTATGGAAGTGCCCCGCCGTCTAAGACTATATGTTACGCCTTGGGAAAAGTTTGGGATGTGCGGTGATTGCGGCTGCGCTGACAATGCCGATCGCGCGAGCCAGTGCGCAGGCGCTTACGCCCCAGCCAACCACAACACCAGTCGCGACACTTCCTCATGCGTCGCCGCCAGCAGCAACGGCTTCCCCCAACGCCCACGCACGTCACAAGAAAGCGGTTCCTGTAGCGGAAGTGCCGCCAACCCCTGCTCCACCACCCCCGACGCTTGAGCAGCTGCCGCCGACGCCACCGCAGGTCAGCTTTCAGAACGGGAAGTTGACAATAGATGCCACCAACTCCACGTTGGCGCAGGTGCTGCGAGCGGTGCAATCGCGGACTGGTGCGTCAATTGACATCCCCGCCGGAGCCGGCAGTGACAGGGTGGTGGCGCAACTGGGTCCCGGTCAGCCCCGCGACGTTCTGCACGCGCTGCTGAACGGATCGAAGTTCGACTACGTAATCCTGGGGGTGACCGGTGGCGATCCGGGCGCGGTGCAGAAGGTGATTTTGACGCCGCGGCAAGGTGGGGCAACCATTACGGCACAAGGCAACAATCCGCGGCAGTCGACGCCCGACGACGAGTCGCCGGCAGATGAAGGTGTCCCCGTCGCTGACACCGCGGAAAATGAGTATCAGGCTCCTGAACAACCGCCTCCACCATCGAGCGGGTTCCACCGTCCCATGATGCCGGGAGGGGGACAGATCGAGCCGGGCTCAGCATTCGTGAATGGCGAAGTGCAAAACGGGCAGAGGATTCCTGATCAGCAGATGCAGCAGCTCCAGCAGATGCAACAGCAGCAGCAACTGAATCCGGTCAACCAGAACCCCCAGCCGCAATAGCCACGCGAATCGCGTTTACGTGTTAACTCTCATCGAAGCGCTCAGGGTCTCAGTGTAGGGCTCCCGCAAAATCCCACGCTCGGTGATGATCGCTGAGACATAGTGATGCGGGGTTACATCGAAGGCTGGATTCTCTACCATT
>PLBD01000565.1 GCA_003135315.1 Acidobacteriaceae bacterium
CCGAGTTCAGATCGCGGCCAAACTCAATCAGCGTCTTGCGGTAGTCATAGCGCTTCCGGTAGAAGAACTTGTCGAGGCTTTCCTGCACCCAGTTCTTGAAGGGATCGAAGAGCAGCGCAGTCACCGCGATGGCGACCACCAGGCCGATTGGCCCGACGTTGGGGAAGTTCTGGCGGAACATCACCGAAGCCACACCGACAGCCGCGAAGTACGCCGCCGTGATGGCGCCGGCAGCGATGGTATACGCCATGCCGCGCTTGANNAGGCCACGCCGCGCTTGAAGATCAGGTCGACGTCCATCAGGCGGTAGCGGAAGATGGCATAGCCGAAGGTCAGCGGCAAGAACACCAGCGACAGGACGGAGACTTTCATCCCCACGCCGGGCATCACGCCGAACAGGTATGGGACGATGTAGAAAATCGTAAACGGCGCCACCGACAGGATGGTGCCGCGGGTGACCCACTTCATCTGCTGGCGCAGGATGGCCGTCTGGGCATCGCGATAGCTGTGCCACAACGTGACGGTCGCAGCGATGAAGTAAGCTGCCAAATAGACCCACTCCACCCGATCCAGGTTCCAACGCAGCAGTTCGCTCGGCTGCAACAGAGAGAAGACGCAGATGTGCAGCGCCAGCAGCACCGCGCCCGGAGCATACACCGCGGGGATGAGCCAGCGGCGGCGATTGACAATTGCTTTGCGCTCCGGGAAAGTTAGTGCGAAGTGCAGGAACAATGCTGGTTGCAGCAACCAGGCCACCACATTCGACCAATAGATGACCCAGTCGAAGTCGTTCAGCTTGCCGGTGTAGTGGAAGGAGTAAAAGATGAACGAGACCAGGCAGAAGATATAGAAATGCGCGCTCTTGGGGGCTGTCCAGCGGCGCAATAGCACATACATGCCGATGCAAAGATAGACCAGTGCGATCAGGCGCAATCCGGCGTAGAGCGATCGATCCTCGGGAGCGAGAATCAGGGGCGCTTCCAGCGGAACACCTTGGCGAACCAGCGAGTAGGTCGCCTTCGACCAGACGCCCACACCATAGAGTTGGCGTTCCAGGGCGCCGACGTTGGTTACGTTGTGGTCTTGCACGGCGATCAGCACGTCGCCGGGCTTGATGCCTGCCTTCTGGCCGGGACCGTCGACATCGACGCGCTGGGCACGCAGATGTCCGCCGTCTTCCACCCACCAAACGCCATCGTATGGGGCAGAATATTCACGGTCCTTCTGAAAATTAATGCACGCCAGCACGATCGCGGCTACGCTAAGCAGCGCCAGGAAAACCGCGAAAAAGCGTGTCTGCAGGTCTCGGTTCATCGAAGCCGCTGGCTCGTGAGTAAGACGAACGGGTGGGACTGCTCCCACCGGCCTCTCTTCTACCAGCAACTTCGATGCCACGATTTCCACCCGTGCGGTAAGCTAACCGTCACCATTTTAATAACTTCCATAATTGTAAATCTGCAATGGGGCGGGAAATATTGTTTTTGGGATTAGTTTGTGAAATTCTGAAGCCCCCAATGGTTACTAAAGTACATGTACCCGCGATATTTGTAACCTGCAGTCAAACAAGTAGTTCTGAGTTTTGTTTAATGGATTCTATGCAGCGCGCCGCCCGCCTGAGCCGAAACTGGCCTGCTAGACACAATTATCGTTTGCCGAACCGTGTAGCCTAAGCAAGCATGAACTCTGGGACTTTGACCGGAGCGGCGCTCAGCTTGAGTGCCGCAGCCATTTGGGGTGGAGGCGACTTCGCCGGTGGGATTGCCACCCGGCGGGCGAGTGTCTTTCGCGTAGTCGCGGGAGCGCATGCGTGCGGCCTGGTCCTCATGCTGGCGCTCGCCTGGATTACCGGCGAGCCGATACCGCCCTACTCCTCGCTAGCTTGGGGAATTGTGGCCGGCATCACCGGTGCGTTCGGCATCGCGGCGCTGTACAAAGGCCTGGCCATTGGTCGCATGGGAGTGGTGGCGCCGGTGGCCTCGGTGGTCACGGCAGTGTTGCCGGTGCTGTTCGGATTTCGTACCGAGGGTTTGCCGGACCGATGGCAACTGGCGGGTTTCGCCCTGGCTCTGGTCAGCATCTGGTTCATTGCCCGGCCCGAGGGGGAGATCGATTCGCATCGCGGGCTTGGCCTGGCGACCCTCGCCGGCGTAATGTTCGGGCTGTTTCTAATTTCGGGCAAGCAAGCGGGACACTACGGAGTTTTCTGGCCGCTGGTGGCAGCGCGCGCCGCTTCCACGCTGCTCATGCTGCTGATCGTGGTTTTCTTGCCGCGCGATCCGCGCTCCTTGCGTCCCGCGCTGCTTCCCATTCTCCTGTCGGGCTTGTGCGACGCCGGCGCCAACGCGATGTTCATCGCGGCCACGCGTCATGGAAGGCTGGACGTGGCAGCCGTCCTGTCGTCGCTGTATCCCGCCAGCACCGTCATCCTGGCGCGAATGTTGCTGAAGGAGCGCATCTCGCGAATGCAGGGGGTGGGCATCGCGGGAGCGCTAGCTGCGGTTGCGCTGATTTCGGCGCGCTAGGATCTCCCGGCTACGAAGCTAGGAAAGCAGGACGGCGGGGATTGGTTCTGCAACAGCTGTTGCCGCCAACGACTTTGAATCGGCAAGCTAAGTCCATTGCTGTCAATTCCTTAAACCCTAATGCAAAATTAAGTTGACGCACCTTTGCAATGGCGTGACACTCGTGCCGCGACAAAGACGGGTTGGGACCCAATGTCAGAATCGTAACCCTGACAGTCGTAAAGGAGATACTCATGACAAGCCGGCCACGCTTCAGTTTTCACCTGCCACGTCCCGTGCTCGCGCTCGTGATGCTTGGTGTGCTGACCATGCTGGCGACGGCACCCGGACAAGCGCAGACGTTCACCGTGCTGCACAACTTCACGGGCGGAGCGAGCGGCGATCAGCCGTATGCCGGCCTGACCATGAATGCATCAGGAGACTTTTACGGTACGACGCAGTACGGCGGCGTCGGCAGCGACGGAGGCCACGGAGTCGTTTTCCGCTTGTCTCGGGAGGGATCGGGCTGGGTTGAGACGCCGCTCTACGCCTTCCAGGGTGGCAGCGACGGCGAGTATCCCCTGGGCGGGGTGGTGATTGGAAGCGACGTTGCCCTTTATGGCACCACCAGCGGCTACAACGGTTACGGAAGCTACGGCACAGTCTATCGCCTGACGCCTCCGCTTTCGGCTTGCGTATCCGTGCTCTGCCCGTGGCGGGAAACTGTTCTGTACCGTTTCAGCGGAGGGTAAGATGGCGCCAATCCGGGCTATGGCAGTCTGGTCTTCGATCAGGCCGGCAACATCTATGGCACCACAGCCTAC
>PLBD01000418.1 GCA_003135315.1 Acidobacteriaceae bacterium
CTTGCAGAAAGGGAAGCTGCACTTCCAGCGCATGTTCGCAGCGGTGGGCCGCCTCGTCTTCGGCGAGCAACGGCATCTGCTCCTTCAACTCCGTCGCCAGTTCTTCGTCAATCGCAACTTCCCCCAGCGGAGTTTGCCAGGCCCCCGCGCTCATGATGGCCAGCGGCTCGCCCATGCCGGTGTGATTCGGACACAGGATTAGCATGCGTTGCGGCAACTGAAGGTGGCGATAGACCGCGCCCGCGACGTGTCCGGAGTACATGTACCCCGCATGAGGAACGACGCAGCCCAGCGCGCGAATCTTCGCCTCGACGGGAGTGTTGGCCGGCGTGCTGGTGTACGCTTCCACCTCGGCGCGAAGCCGCTGCGCGTTCGCCGGATAGAATCGGCCAGCAACGGCAGGCTGTCGGATTATAGTTGCCATGTCGTTCGCCGGTGGTGTGCAGTCTGCTTTCCGCTGAGTTGTTTCAGGTTATTGATCCCCCAATAGCATCGTCTTCCGTCGGCTCCTCATCTTTCGGAGGCAAGGGCTTGCGATGAATCCAGCGATTCAGGAAGACGACTACAATGACAACCAGCACAAATTCGAGCACCGAGCCAAACAGCGTATCCCATCGTATCGGGCTGCGACTTGCGGCGTCGAGCAAAACCGATTCCGTCTGGCCGTGAAGGAACTTGCCTATCAACGGGATTATCAAGTACCACGTTAAGGCATTGACCAGTCGCCAGATCGCTTCCGCCAGCACAACGGCAAGAGCGATCTGGCCGACCCTCTTTCTAAGAATTGTGGTTCGCAACTCTGCGACCAAGCCTTTTGGTGTGTCAGCGTCCATCGTGCGTTGAGTTTATTGCCTTTCGCCTAACGCCTCAGCTTACGCCTCTCTCAGTCCCCGAAACACCGCCGCGGACTTCTCCAGCGACATGGCTTCCGCGCGGACGTCGGAGCGCAGCCCCGCGCTCTTCAGCGCCGCTCGAATGGCAGCCGCTTCGTACTGGCCGCGCAGATTGTTCGCCAGCGTCTTCCGCTTCTGCCCGAATGCCAGCTTCAGAAAGGCGATGAACGGCCCTTCCTCAACCTGCAATTCTTCCAGCCGCGGCGTCATGGTCAGCCGGATGGCGCTTGAATGCACCTCCGGCGGCGGCGAAAACGCTTCCGGCGGCAGCGTGAACAGCTTGTCCACCCGCGCAAACAACTGGACGGTGGCCGACAGCAGTCCATAGTCGCGGCTGCCCGCCTTGGCAGCCATGCGGTCCGCCACTTCCTTCTGCACCATGATCACCGCGCGTTCAATGTTCCGGTGCAGGGCAAGAATCCGCAGCACGATGTCCGTGGTTATGTAGTAGGGTAGATTGCCGACAATGTCCACCGTCTCCGCTTGCGTGGGCCGCAGGTCGTGCAGCGGGCCGGGACGCCGGCCGACCATCGAAGTGAACTCGGCGGTGACGAAATCGGACTCGAGTATCTCGACGTTGCCTCGGGTGGCGTAGCGCATGCGAAGCTGTGCGGCCAGCACGCGGTCCAGTTCGATTCCGATCACCCGCCGGGCGCGGGGCGCCAGAACGTCGGTCAGCACCCCGCGGCCGGGGCCGATTTCGATCGCGGTGCGGTTGGACACGTCGCCCAGCGCCTCGACGATCTTCTGCGCCGCGCCCACATCCAGCAGGAAGTGCTGTCCCAGTTTCGGCTTGCGTTTCGTGCTACGGCTTGCGCTGGGTTTATCGCTTGACGGACTGGCCACGTTGACCCTCTTTCGACTCGGCAATTAGACTCAGGTGTCCCGGCATTTCGTGCTTCATTCGCGGCGGTCTTCGGTTGCCGGTTCCACCATTCCGCGGGAGCGTCAGGGCCGCGCTGGAGGTTTCATGCATATCGCTTTCGCGGCATCCGAGTGTGTCCCCTTTTCCAAGACGGGCGGCCTCGCGGATGTCATCGGAGCGTTGCCGCCGGCCCTTGCCAGTTTAGGCCACAAGGCCACCGTCTTTCTTCCCCGTTACCGCCAGACCAGGCTCGAGAATCCGCGCACCGTCATCTCCAGCATCACGGTGCCTTTCGACGATCGCTACCGCTTCTGCTCCGTGCTCGACGGCGGCATTCGCTCAGGAGTGCAATTCTATTTTATCGACTACCCGCCGTTCTTCGATCGCGATGGACTGTACGGCACCGCGCTGGGCGACTACCACGATAACGCAGAGCGCTTTGCGCTGTTTTCCCGCGCCGTTCTGGAGGCCACAAAAATCCTCGGCGCGCCCGACGTGTTGCATTGCCATGACTGGCAGACCGCCCTGGTCCCCATACTTCTGAAGACGCTGTATAACGAAGATCCGGCATTTGCCCCCGCGCCCTGCGTTTTCACTATCCACAACCTGGGATATCAGGGAATTTTTCCGCCGGAAATCCTGCCGTTGCTCATGTTGCCCTGGGACCTGTTCACGATGTCGAAGCTGGAATTCTATGGCAAAGTCAACTTCCTGAAGGGCGCAATTTCCATGGCCGACTTCATTACCACGGTCAGCCGCAGGTACGCCCAGGAAATTCAGACGGCGGAGTACGGCTTCGGTCTGGAGGGCGTGTTGCGGGCGCGCGGGAACACCATTGCGGGTATCCTCAACGCTGTCGATTATGTCTCGTGGAATCCGGAGACCGATTCCTTCCTTGCGGCGCGCTACTCCGCCGCCGACCTCAGCGGCAAGGCGAAATGCAAGGCCGATCTGCTGAAGGCATTCGGGCTGGCGGCGGATACGCAATTGCCGGTCGTAGGCATCGTGTCGCGCTTCGTCGCCCAGAAGGGATTCGACCTGATCCTGCAGGTTGCGGACCGGCTGGCGTTGGAGGACGTTATCCTGGCCGTTCTCGGCACCGGCCAGCGCGAATACGAAGACATGTTCCGCCGCCTCAACAAGCAATTTCCCCAGAAGGTCGCCCTCAAGATCGCTTACGATGATCCGCTGGCGCACAAGATCGAAGCCGGCAGCGATCTCTACCTGATGCCCTCGCACTACGAACCCTGCGGCATGAATCAGATTTACAGCATGAAGTACGGTACCGTGCCGGTGGTGCGCGCGGTCGGCGGACTCGACGACACCGTCGAGCAGTTCGATCCCCGGACAATGAAGGGGACGGGCTTCAAGTTCCGGGAGTACTCCGGCGAAGCCATGCTGGACACGTTGCGTGCCGCAATTGCGCTGTATCGCGGCAACCAGCCCGCCTGGCAAACGTTGATGCGCAATGGCATGGCCCAGGATTATTCGTGGACCAACTCCGCGCGCGAATATGTCAAGGTGTATGAGCGCGCGCGCCAGATCAAGCAGCAGTCGGCGAATGGCTAGTGCGGTTTCGCATAACGGCGTGCGGCTTTGCGCCGTCCTTCAACTTTCGCCCCCGTCTGCCGATGTATCCCACCAGCCATCCTTCGCAATTGAGGTGTTCTCAGGGCGAGGGGTTGGCAGTAGAATGGGCGGAGCGAGCAAGTCGCTGGGGCCCGAGCGGCCAAGTCCGGTCCGATGGGATTTTGCAGGGACGGCATGCTCTGCGGAGGCGATCGCCCTTCTGCCAGGATGTTGCAACGGCGAAGGTGCAGCTCACCCGGAGACGAATTAGATCGGAGCTGACAGGCCGCCATTGTCTATGTCATCCCCTGAATTTCTGTCGCAGGTAAGGCCCGCTGAAGTGCTGCGCGAGGCCATCTTGCGTCATGTCCGCTATACCCTGGTCCGTCCCACCTCGGAACTGAAGCCCGCCGACTATCTCAAGCCGGTCTCGCTCGCCATCCGCGACCGCATTGTCGACCGCATGCTGGAGACCGAGTCCCGCTATCGCCACAAGGACTGCAAGAAGCTCTACTACCTCTCCATGGAATTCCTGATGGGGCGCTCGCTGGGCGATAACCTGTCGAACCTGCGCGTCGAGGACATGTGCCGCGAGGTGCTCGCCGGATTCGGCGTCAGCCTCGATGAAGTGCTGGACAGCGAGAATGACGCCGGCCTCGGCAACGGCGGACTGGGCCGGCTGGCAGCCTGCTTCCTGGAATCGCTGGCCACGCTCGGCATGCCCGGCTTCGGCTATGGCATCGACTACGAATACGGCCTGTTCCGCCAGGAAATCTTCAATGGTTTCCAGCGCGAGAAACCGGACCGCTGGAAGGCCAACGGAACCCCGTTCCAGATCGAGCATCCCGAAGAATCGATCAACATCCCGATGTACGGCCGGGTCGAGGGCCCGCGCGAAGTCGAGCACAGCCTGGAGCAGGTCTGGCTGAACCAGAAAATCGTTGTCGGCATCCCCACCGACATGCCGATTGTCGGCTATCTCGGCCAGACCGTGAACTGGCTGCGGCTGTTTACGGCCCGCGCGTCGGAAGACTTCGACATCGAGAT
>PLBD01000352.1 GCA_003135315.1 Acidobacteriaceae bacterium
ACTTTGGTGGTGCCGAACTATCGCTTCCGCTGTTTCCCGCGGGCTTGTCGTAAATGGAATATTGGCTCTCTGGCCGCTTCAGGCGAACCGTAATCTCTTGCACCGCCTGATTGATGTTGTAGTCGTCGCCGAATGTCTGGAACCCGGGAGCGATCACCTGAACACGCAATGTGCCGTAAGGAATTCCGTCAAAGTGGCTCTTGCCTTCGTTATCGGTCTTCAGCTCGAACCCGCCCTTCGCCTGCTTGCCATGCTGTCCCACCGGATGCAACACAACCGCCGCATTGCGTACTGGCTTCCCGGTATCGTCTTTCAGCACTAGAAAGCTCAGGGACGACTGTGCGCCCTCATCCTTCTTGTCGCTTGCCATCAGGGTTGCGGCAATCAGGAGGGCAGAGAGAAAAAACAGCGGCCGCTGCGACATCTTCATTTCGACATTTTAGATCACTTTCGGTTGAGTATGTCTTGCGTGCCGGAGTGTGCCACAAGCCGAGCAATTGCTGCTGACAGCGGCGGGCATTATGATTGAGGCTATGAACCTTGGCCTGCAAGAGATGGTGTTCATTCTTGTGCTCGCCTTGGTGTTGGTGGGTCCACGCAAGCTGCCCGAAGTGGCCCGACAGTTGGGCAAGTTCCTCGCCGAGTTTAAGCGCGCCAGCAATGAATTCAAGAACCAGCTCGAGACCGAAATGCTGAACATGGAGCTGGAGGAGCGCGCCAGGAAGCGAGACGCGGGTCCGAAAGTGCTCCCGCCGGAGCAGCCTTGGGAGCGCGTAATGCGGCCGATCGCGGAATCGGTCGACCGCACAAAGGCGGAGTTGGTTTCGATTGCAACAACCGATCCTGAACCGGTTGCGACCATCGCGCCGACTGCTCGGCCGATCGACCAGCCTTCCTCAAGTGTTAAAGCAGGGGAAGCCGACTGACCATGCCCAGCCCTGTCCTGGAAACCGCACAGCAACGCGCGTCGGAAGAAATGACGGGCATGAGCTTCCTCGAGCACCTGGAGGAGCTGCGTCGCCGCATCATCCACAGTGCGCTGTACGTCGTGGCCGGCTTCGGCGTCTGCTGGGGGTTTCACGAAAAGATCTTCGCCATCATGCAGAGGCCCATCATGACGGCGCTGGCCAGCCATCATCTCGATCAGAAGCTGGTCTACCTGAACCCCACCGATCCCTTCAACATGTACTTGAAGGTCTCTTTTCTGGCGGGGATCTTCCTGGCGTCGCCGTTCGTGCTGTACCAGGTGTGGGCGTTCATCGCGCCGGGGCTTTACCGTAATGAACGCCGCTACGTCTTGCCGTTCATGTTCAGCACGGTAGGACTGTTCCTGGCCGGCGGCTACTTCGGCTACAAAATGGTCTATCCTGCAGCGCTGGATTTCCTCATCAGCTTCAGCGGCCAGTTCACGCCTATGATCACGGTCCAGGAATACACCGATCTGTTCCTGACCATCATTGCCGGCCTGGGCATCGTGTTTGAAATGCCCATCCTCGTCTTCTTCCTCTCGCTTATGGGCATTCTCAGCGCCGGCTGGATGTGGCGCAACTTCCGCTACTCCATTCTAGTCATCTTCATTATCGCGGCCGTCATCACGCCCACACCCGACATCATGAATATGTGCATCTTCGCTGCGCCCATGATCGTGCTTTACATTCTGAGCATCGGCATCGCCTGGATATTTCATCCCACCCAGCGCAAGAAACGGGCAGCGAAATCCGCGAGTAATTAACCCTCAGCCCTCAGACAGGCGGATGCAGCCGTTCCTCAGTGAGAAGAGCTTAAACGAGGTACGGCCAGCGGTTGTAGCAATCCATCCGAGCGACAGCCTTGAAGGATCGTCGACAAGTTCTGCGCCCTTCGCGAGATCTCGGCAAACTGATTGATTGTTTTCCCGCTGGGGTCTCCAGGATCCTGTATCCAGGATATGCAAGCCGGGCTGCGCGTTAGCGTGTCTTGCAGATTGCACGCGTTGGTAGGTGGCTCAGGGCACGGACCCGTTTGGTCGGTCAGCGGATCATCCTGGGATGAGGTGGAACAACCCACCAGGAACGCGGACAAGACGGAGGGAACCGCGGTGCTTGGAGGACCGGGCTGACGATTTTCCACTTGCTGGAAGTTTACGAAGGTCTCTCTCCCATGACAGCCGTTGCAAGTGTTCCCGGAAAAAATACTCCTGGCCTGATTGCTGTTGGGCGGGGGATTGCCTTGCCAGAACACTAGTCGACTGACGGAGGCGCCGTTGAAGGCTGAGCCGCCAAGGAAGGGATTTGACGGGTCCGGGAAACTCGTTGGGACTTGGTAGTTGTTGTTCAGGATGTCTTGCTGGAAAGTATTGATGTAATTGGTGAGAGTTGCAGCCTGACAGTCTGTACCGGGGACGCAGGTTTCCTGATTAAAATCTATCCTGCCGGACGCTGGGTCTCCGTTGGGAGTCTGGTCTATCGGCACTTCCAATAACGCACCTGAACTGAGGGCAAACTGTCTCTGCTCCCATATTCCAAAGTTGCTGGTAAAGGCATCGTTCGTGCGTACGTTGGCCAGGTTTACGCTGCCGTTGGGTGTTACCTGATCGGTAATGAGCTCCAGGGCTCGGCTAAATCCTGGCCCACCATTCAACAAGTCA
>PLBD01000118.1 GCA_003135315.1 Acidobacteriaceae bacterium
AGCGGCAATGCCATCGACATTCTCGGCGGGCATGAAGACGCCAACAACTTCAATCCTGCGCAGCATGTGCTGTCGAACGCCGATTATGCCAATAGCCCTCAGCAAATCGTGGAAGTCATGCGCGAGCAATATAAAGAGGGCGCAGACTTCACCAAGATGTACGAAACCGGAAGAGACTCGCTAGTCAACGGAAGGCTGTCGACGCCCTACCAGTACACCGAGGCGGAACTGGCTGCCGCCGTCGCTGAGGCGGCGCGGACGGGAAGACGGGTTGCAGTCCACGCGACGGGCGATCCTGGGGCGCTGTATGCGGCGCAGGCGGGAGTGGCATCGGTGGACCACGGGTATCAGCTTAGCGACGAGACCATGCGGATCATGCGCGAGAAGGGAATTCCGGCGGTTCCAACGTTCGCCATTGCTGAGTACTTCATCGATCATGCGCCTACGCCGGCAGCGGCCGAACGGGAGCGCAAGATGCAGGAACTACACGCTGCTGAGTTCAAGAAGCAACTGGCGGCGGGAGTGCCGATGGCGGTCGGCTCGGATGTTGGTCCATTTCCACATGGCACGCAGGCGCGCGAACTTGAACTGATGGTGCAATACGGAATGAGCCCGGTGGCGACCTTGCAGGCAGACCTGATCAACGGCGCGAAACTGCTTGGCTGGGAAGGTCAGATCGGAGCGCTCAAGGCTGGCTACTTCGCGGACGTGATTGCGGTGCCGGGCGATCCGACAAAGGACATTTCCTTGCTGAAGCAAGTAGGCTTTGTGATGAAGGGTGGAGTGGTGTATCGGAAGTGAAGTGAGAAAAGAAGATCCCTCGTCGGCCTTAAGGCCTCCTCGTGATGACAATTCCAAGCTGGTCCGCGTTGGCGCGGGAGAACGGCGTTAGTGCTACGAGCTGCTCTTTACTGTCTCACTGGCGGATTTGGTGAAGACGATTTCCGCGACCAGCAGGATTGCGCCGACGACAATGGCGCTGTCGGCCACGTTGAAGGCGGGCCAATGATAGCTGCCAACGTAAAAGTCCAGGAAGTCCACGACATGGCCGCTGACCATCCGGTCCCACAGGTTGCCCATCGCCCCGCCGAGTATGAGCGACAAGCCGATGGTGGTGGTGCTTAGCGAGTGGCTGTTCTTCCACAAAAGGGCGGAGACAACGACCAGCGCCAGGATGGAAAAGCTCACTAAGGCGGCCGCTTTCCACTGAAACGAGGAGTCGGCAAACAAACCAAAAGCGGCGCCGGTGTTCTGCACGTGTGTCAGGCGCAGGAAGCCAGGGATGACGACGACGCTGTCGTGCAACGCAATGTTGCTCGCGATCGCCCATTTGGCGATGCGATCCAGCAGCAATACAATGACCGCGATGAAAAAGAAATATTTGCGCATGGCCAGCTTTTGTTATGTGCCCAGTGTCCTGCCCCGTACCTTCATGTTAGACGCTACGGCACGCCGAAGGAAGCCTCGGAACCGGTGTGCCGTCCCTACGGGACTCTAGCTCCATTCTTGTTCGCACCCAGCGCTGAAGCGCTGGGCTATGATCTTTCGCGCCTACGGCGCTCGTCTTACGGAGCTTCCTGCTCCCTTGCAAGAGTGAAGGCCGTTAGTCTCACACCTTCCAAATTAGCGCGCTCCTGCCGTGGCTTCGATTTCGGCCAGCACGGCGCTACAGCGCTCGCACACGGTGGGATATGCCGCATCTTCGCCCACATGAATCGAATAGTTCCAGCAGCGTTCGCACTTCTGTCCGGGGGCCTTACTTACCTCGATCGTCAAACCCGCGTCGCCATTGCTAGCCGGCGCCTTCTCTAGCACAACATCCGAGACGATAAAGAGATAGCGCAACTGATCCTGATAACGTTGCAGCACGTCATACATGATCCCGGGAGCTGCAATGCGAACCTGCGCCTCCAGGCTGCTGCCGATGCGCTTTTCCGCGCGGGCGGCCTCAAGGACTTTCAGCGCCTCATCGCGAATCGCCAGCAGTGATTGCCAGTCGCGCTCCATCGCTGCCGGATCGAAGCCATCAGATATGGAGCCCGTGAGGTCCTGCGGGGCAGGGAAGAGCTCGAGGTGAACGCTGTCTCGGCGGCCAGTCATCGCCGGCAGGAAAGTCCATATTTCGTCGGCGGTGAAACTCATCACGGGAGCGAGCAGGCGTACCAGCGCCTCGCCCAATCGCCACAGCGCAGTTTGCGCCGAGCGCCGTGCCAGTGACTTTGGAGCCGAAGTGTAGAGCCGGTCTTTGAGTACATCGAAATAAATCGAGCTGAGGTCGACGATGCAGAAGTCCTTCAGCCGCTGATAGAGCCGATGGAAGGTGAAGCTGTCGTAGTGCTCGCGCACATCCTTCGTAACGTCAGCGGCGCGCAGCAGGATGTACTGATCGAGCGGATGCATCTCGGCGAAAGGGACGACGTCGCGCGCGGGATCAAAGTCGGCAAGGTTGCCGAGTATATAGCGAAAGGTGTTGCGGGTCTTGCGATAGCTCTCGGCGATGCGCTGCATCAGTTCGTCGGAGCCGATGACGTCCTCGCGGAAATCGACGGAGGCGACCCACAGGCGGACAATCTCCGCGCCCAGCTTGTCGGCGATTTCGACCGGGTCAACCGTGTTGCCCAGCGACTTCGACATGGCGCGGCCCTGGGGATCGAGCGTCCATCCCGCCGTGACCGCGCTGCGATACGGCGCTGCACCCTTGGCAGCGACGGCGCACAGCAGGGAAGACTGGAACCAGCCGCGATGCTGGTCGCCACCCTCAAGGTACATATCGGCAGGCCAGGGAAGTCCCGGCTCGCGTCCCAGCACCGCGGCCTGGCTTGATCCCGACTCGAACCAGACGTCCACGATGTCCATTTCCTTGCGGAATTTTGTGCTGCCGCACTTGGCACATTTGATGCCAGAGGACAGGATTTCTTCCGCCGGATAGCGATACCAGGCGTCGGCACCTTCACGCGCAAAAAGCTNNACGCCCCAGATGCGCTGGCGCGAGATGCACCAGTCCGGGCGGCTGGCCACCATATTCGAGATGCGTTCTTCGCCCCACGCCGGGTCCCACTTCACCTTCTTGATCTCTTCCAGCGCGCGAGTTCGCAGCGTGCGGCCGCCATCGTTCTGGCTGTGTTCGTCAGGCGCGGGGGGCAGCTTGCCTTCCATCGAGATGAACCACTGCTCGGTGGCGNNGCAGTGCGGATAGGAGTGCTCGATTTTCTCAAAGCCGAGCAACACGCCGCGGGCCTTCAGCAGATCGACGATCAGCGGATTCGCCTTGAAGACCTGCTGACCTTGATACTCAGGCAGGCCATGGCGAATGATGCCGGCGTCGTCCACATCGCAACGCAAATCTAAGCCGTATTTGACGCCGGTGTTGAAGTCGTCAGCGCCGTGGGCCGGAGCGGTATGAACTGCGCCGGTGCCGGTGTCCATAGTGACGTAATCGCCGAGCACACCCAGAATGCTGCGATCAAGAAAAGGATGGGCGAAGGTCGTGTGCTCCAACTTGGCGCCGGGAAATGAGGCGATTTCCTGCGCCGAGCCCAGATTGCACTTCTCGATAGTCTGCTGCGCCAGTGCTTTGGCGACGATGTAGACCCATTCCCCGGTGTCGAGCGCGACATATTCGGCGTCGGGAGCGAAAGTGACCGCCATGGAGGCGGGCAGCGTCC
>PLBD01000240.1 GCA_003135315.1 Acidobacteriaceae bacterium
ACCATCAGCAGCGCCGCGATCACCAAAGCTGCCAGCGTCAATCCCGAGATGGGGTTGTTCGACGAGCCGATCAGTCCCACCAGGTTGCCGGAGACAGCCGCGAAGAAAAATCCCACGATGATCATCACGATGGCAGCCAGGATGCCGGCGTTCCAGGAAGCCGCGTAGCTCTTGTACAGGAAGACCATGCTGATCAGCACGACGAACATTCCGCCGAATACAAATTTGGCGTTCAAGTCGCGTTCCGTGCGGGCCGTCCCGGCGTGCGCCGCCGCGGACTTCTTCAAGTCAGAGACGGCCCTCGCCATGCCCGATCCCAGGCTCTTGCGCATGCGGAACAGCGTGTAGCAGGCGCCTACCAGCATGCCGCCCACCGCGATTGGCCGCACGATGAAGCTCCATACCGCTCCGGCCTGCCCCGTCCAGAATGCGTTGTCGGGCATCGTCGTTCCCGCGGGTGCGAACTGCGCGACCAGCGTGGGACCGCCGAGAAACAGAATCAGCGGGACCAGCAAGCCCCAGGCAATCACGCCGCCGGCGAAGTTCAGCGAAGCCAGGCGCGGCCCGATGATGTAGCCAACGCCGAGATACGCTGGGCTGATGGCCGGCGCCGACATTGTGGTTACCGCTCCCGCCGGCAGCTTCGGCGCCGTCGCGCTGCGGCCCATGCGGACAAAGCTGGTGCCGATGGAGCCGACGTTGACGATGAAGTCGCGGCTTGCGCTGAACAGGCTGAACTGGCCGAGCAGGTAAACGATCCCGCCGAAGCCCATGTTGCCGAACAGAATCTTGGCGGCGCGGCTGCCCTGTTGACCTGCAATATGAATCTGCGACGCGGCTACCGACTCAGGAAAAGGAAGCTCAGGATCTTCCACCATCACGCGCCGCAGCAGCGTGACAAAGAGAATGCCCAGCGTGCCTCCCACCAGCATCAGAATCGACGACTTCCAGTAAGCATGCTCGAAGTCGAAGACCGGCCACGCGCCGGAGATGACGAACGCCGGAATGGTGAAGATCGCGCCGGCTGCAACCGACTCGCCAATGGAGCCGACGGTTCGCGCTATGTTTTCTTCCAGCAGCGAGCCCTTCATGATGCGCAGCACGGCCATGCCGATAACGGCGGCGGGATAGGTGGCGGCAATCGTCATTCCGGCGCGCAGGCCGAGATAGGCGTTGGCAGCGCCCAGGACGACCGTCAGGATCAGGCCCAACAGCACGGCTCGGAAGGTAAATTCCGGCATCGTGGTGTCGTCGGGAACGTAGGACCGAAACTTCCTTGGGGCAGTCGTTGTCGTGGTGCTCATGAAGGCAGACCTCGTGCGGCGCACAAATTATAGCGACCGCGCAAGTTAGCACGCCAGCGGCACTTGTTACAAGTCCGCGAACGGAAAGCGCCAGGACGCGGCGCCTCCGGTCGACACAGAATGCAGGCAGACGTATGAGTTAGACCCAGTCCCGCCGCAGGCGGTATTAGCCCCCCGCGGAAGCGGCTGTTGCGAAACTGAGGCCCAGAATTAGTCGGTGGATCAAGGCGATGTACGACGTTACGAAAACAGCCGCAACGCGGCGGCATGATGTTAGGCGGGGGCGTCAGCCCCCGCTCTATTGCGAATAATACGAGCCGCAGAGCGGCGACACGGCCTTCGCAACAGCCGCGGAAGCGGTCGGAAACTGCTCCGATTGCGATTTTGAGCGCCTTCAGGGGCGAAACGCCGGCCTCCTCAGTCCCGAGTACAATGTTGGAATCAAAAACGGAGCACGCATGGACTACCTTCTGAAGACCGAGCCTTCCGAGTACTCTTTCGCCGATCTGCAACGGGACAAAGAAACGGTGTGGGACGGCATATCAAATCCTGTTGCCCTGCGGTACCTGAGGGAGATGAAAGCGGGCGACCGCCTGATCATCTATGAGACTGGCGATCACAAGACCGCTGTCGGCACCGCTTCGGTGATTTCCGTCGATCCCTCCGATCCGCGTAATCCCAGGGTGAAGATCAAGGCGGGGAAGGCGATTGCGAAGCCGGTCTCGCTGGCCGAGATCAAGGCGAACCACATATTCGCCGACTCGCCTCTGGTGCGACAGGGAAGACTGTCGGTGGTGCCGCTGACCGCCGCACAACACAAGTTCGTTGTGGGCGAATAACGGGGTTATGCAGGTTCATGCGACGCCGCAGCCCTCGGGCGCCGGGTTTTTCGAGTAGCACCTGCCCTCGGCACTTTTCATTCCGCCGCACCCGTTACGAGACCAGCCCGCAGGGCGGCTAAAACAAATATCGCCGCTTGCGCGGCTTTCTACCTGGCACGCCGCGATTCTGCCCGTGCAACCCCTCAACTCGACCTCTCCGTCGTAAATTGTTGATGAATCCGCCGCCGGGTATCGCATCCGGCATTGCACCCGTTTCCCCGGGCACATATACTGATCAGTCACGGTGCTTCGGGACCGGACGAGCGTCAACCATCGCTTCTTCCCGGTTCCGCCCGCACCGGTGACGGGCTTCCATCGGCGCGCAGTTGCGTGCCGCATGGAACTGTTGGAGGTCGTCTTCAGCAGTTGTGAGACGCTAACTCGAACCCGGCGAGACCTGCGCGGGCCCCAACGCGCCACAGTTCTTGCGCCCTTCCGGGTACTCCTGCAAAGCATTTTTTCCGTCCTATTTCCTTCTGATTGCCGCCTGTGCGGCACTGCTCTCGACAACATCTCCAGAATTCCCGTATGCCGGGAATGCCTTGCCGCAATCGTTCCGACGCGGGTTCCGCAATGTGTAGTGTGCGGCGACCGCCTGGCCAGCGCTCAATTGCTGAGGGGCGACGGCCTCTGCGCGAATTGCCGCGACTGTGCGCCGGAGTTCGAGAGGGCAACCTCATTCGGTGAATACATTGACGGCGTGCGCAGCCTCATCCATCTGCTGAAGTATGAGCGCGTCACACCGGTTGCCGGTCCGCTGGGCGGAATGCTGGCCCAGGCCGTCGCCGAGCTGCTTGCCGGCAGCGATGCGACGCCGTTGCTGGTTCCGGTTCCACTGCATAAGAGCAGGCGGCGTTCGCGCGGCTTCAATCAAGCGGAGCTGATCGCACGGGCCGCTGCCAGGCGCCTTCCGCAAAAGCTGGATCTGGCCTGTGGCGCGCTGGTTCGCCGGCGGGACACGGTTTCGCAGGTGGGGCTCACGCGCGAAGAGCGCATCGCCAACGTGCGCGACGCCTTTCGGGTCGCCGACGCTGCTCGAGTGCGCGGCCGCGACATCATGCTGGTCGACGACGTGA
>PLBD01000301.1 GCA_003135315.1 Acidobacteriaceae bacterium
CAGATGAGCCGCGTGGATTCGGCGAAGATCGGGGCGATGAAGTCGGTGCTCGGGATCAAAGGCTCGGTGGCTGCGTCGGACGCGTTCTTTCCGTTTCCGGACGGTGTGGAGGAAATCGCGAAGGCGGGCGCGACCGCGATCATCCAGCCGGGCGGTTCGGTGCGTGATCAGGAAGTGATCGACACGGCGAACCGTCTTGGCCTGGCGATGGTGCTGACCGGCGTGCGGCACTTCCGTCACTAGGGAGCTTTTCGCTGTCGAACGCTGGGCCCATTGTGGACGCGCTGCTATGACCCGATGCGGGCTGCGGTGATATGTTCGATAAACGATCTATGGCCCGTCCCCAAACCAGCCATCAACCTGGCCGTGTGTTTACGCCGGGCATGCGGCACGCCATTCTAGGTCTGGTTCTCGTGGGTTTGACGCTGACGGCGTATGCGCCGGTACGGCAGCATCCCTTCATTCATATCGATGACTACGGCTATGTGGTTAACAACGTCCACATCCAGCAACTGAACTGGGACACCGTCAAGTGGTCCTTCACTTCGTTTCATTACGCTAACTGGGACCCGCTGACGTGGCTGTCGCACGCCCTGGACTGCTACTTCTTTGGCCTCGATCCCGGCCAGCATCACGAAATCAGTTTGCTGCTGCATGCGCTGAACGCCCTGCTGCTGTTCTGGCTGCTGCTGCAAGCGACCGGCTATGCCGGGCGCAGCTTCGCGGCGGCGGCGCTGTTTGCGCTGCATCCCTGCAACGTTGAGGCGGTGGCCTGGGTTGCGGAACGCAAAACCGTGTTGAGCATGGTTTTCTTCCTGCTGACGCTGATCGCGTACCGCTGGTATGCGCGCCGGCCGGCAGTAAGCCGGTATCTGGTGGTGGCGATTTTGTTCGCGCTGGGCCTGATGTCCAAGCCCCAGATCATCACTCTGCCGTGCGTGCTGCTGTTGTGGGACTATTGGCCGCTGGGGCGGATGTTCGCATCCCGCGGCGCGGATTTGGCGGGGGAGACGCCGGGCCACGTTCTCGCGGGAAGAAGTCTCTCCTGGCTGTTGCTGGAGAAACTGCCGCTGCTGGCGCTGTCGGCCGGGAGCGCCTTTCTCACGATGAAAGCGCAGTGGGTAAATCGCACCCTGGGCGGCTTGAACACGTATTCCTTTCCCGTTCGCTTGAGCAGCGTCATCGTCTCGTATGTGCGATATGTTGGCCATGCCTTTTGGCCGGTGCGGCTGTCATTCTTCTATCCGCACGCGCGCAACACCGCCCCCGCCGGGCAGCTTGCCGCCGCATTGCTTTTGTTGCTGCTCATTACCTGGCTGGCGCTCGCCAGCCGCAACCGTCGTTACTTTGCCGTCGGGTGGTTGTGGTTCCTGGGGACGCTGGTGCCGATGATTGGGCTGATTCAACTGGGCAACGGAGAGGCCATGACCGATCGTTTTGGCTATGTGCCCTTCGTCGGATTGTTCATCGCCGTCTGCTGGGGCGTGGCGGATTGGGCAGGACGATGGCGTTTTTCGGAGGTCTGGCTGCCGGCCGGCACAATGGCCATCCTGCTGCTCCTGATGTTCGCGACGCGCCGCCAGCTTAGCTACTGGTCCGACGATCTGACCTTATGGACGCACAGCGCGGAAGTGGTGAGCAATAACGCGATGGCCGAGAACATGATCGGCGAGACCCTGGCGCAGCGAGGAGATCGGGAGTCCGCCCTGGCGCATTTCCAGGCTGCGGCGTCCATGGACCCGCTGTTTCCCTTTCCCCACCTGCACATCGGTATCTACGAAGAAGAGCATCACCAACCGCGCGAGGCGATTGAGCAGCTTCAGAAAGTTATTGATTTGACACAGAGCGCTGCCGACCATATGCCAGCCATCAGGAATGAAGCCTTCGTCCATATGAGTTTCGCCTACAACCAGATCGGCGATTATGCGAACCAGGAGAAGTACCTTGCCCTGGCCGCCCAGGAACGCCAACCGCAATGAGATTGCGTTGGCTCAGCCGACGCTCTTACCTGATGCGAGGAGACTTGCTACCGGCGCAAGCCTCAATCGCGACGGGAAATCCGGCCTAACGTCTATGCTACGATTCAAGCCGAGCCGGGCATGACTCCCTCCGTTGCCGTCACCAGTCCAGATCAACAGAAGCTCTCCGCGGGCGAAGCCTCTTTAGAGCGGCGAGTATTTCTCGCATTGGTATGGGTCGCCCTGATCTATGCCTTTCTGGCGGGGCTGAGGACGGTGCAGGATTTCGATCTCGGCTGGCAGATGGCGACCGGCCGATGGGTGATTCAGCATCATCATGTCCCATCGGTGGATGTGTTGTCGTACACCATGCCGGGGCAGCCGTGGGTCTATCCCGTAGGCTGCGGAGTTGTTTTCTACCTGGCGTATCTGCTGGGAGGCTATGGGCTGATTTCGTGGATTGGCGCGGCAGCTTGCGTTGGCAGCGTGGCGTTGTTGCTGCGGCGTGGCTCGGCTGCCGGCGCGGCGATCGCGATTCTGGCGGTGCCGCTGATTGCGGCCCGCACTACGCCGCGCGCCGATATGTTCACCATCGTGCTTTTTGCGGCGTTCCTCTCGCTGCTATGGGAAAACTACCAGACCGGTAAAGCCCGGCTCTGGCTGTTGCCGCTGCTGATGGTGGCATGGGTGAATCTGCACTTCGGCTTTGCGTCGGGACTGGGGCTGGTTGCAGCGTACGCCGGCGCGGAGTTGCTGGAAACGGTGTGCGGCGCCGAGCGACGGCGCGCTGGCTTGCAGAGGCTGCGTCGCGCGGCGCCCTGGCTGCTGGCGACGGGGCTGGCCACGCTGGTAAATCCGTGGGGCTGGAGTATCTACCACGGCCTGCTGGTGGAACAGCGCGCGTACGCCCAGGGGCAGCTTTGGATCAACGAATGGGCGCCGGTGCGGATCAACTGGGCCAACATCAGCCGGGCTCTCCTGCTGCGGCAAACCGCGGGCACGATCTACGTGTTGCTGGCAATTGCCCTGGTGGCAGCCGCGGCGGCATTGCTGCGCGGACACTGGGCCGCGGCGGTGCTGCTGCTGGGAGCGATGTATCCGGCAGTGCACGCCGTGCGCATGGGAGCGCTATTTGCCTGCGTGCTGGTGGTGGTTGGCGGGCCGGAATTAGCGTGTGTACTGGCCGGCGTGGGCCAGGGGATTCGCGCGGCAAGAACGCGCTGGCTTGTGGCCAGCGCCGTCGTGATTGGCTTGGCCGCGCTGGCGGGAGTGCGCTCGTTCGATCTGGTAACCAATCGCCACTACTTTGCAACCGCGGATGACGCGGTGTTCGGCGCCGGATTGTGCTCGTGGTTTCCCGAGCGCGCGGCGGAATTCATCGCGCAGCAGAAGTTGCCGCGCGAGATCCTCAACACCTACGCCTCCGGCGGATTCCTGGCCTGGAGGCTTGGCCCGGAACGCGGCGTATACATCGATGGCCGCGACACACTGTACGGACCTCCACGGCTGGCGCGGCACAGCGAACTGATGTTCAACGCGCCCGATTCCGCGGTCTGGCAGGAGGAGACGGGCCGCAACAACATCAACACGGTCATCATTGCGCTGGCGCGCTACGACGGGCTGAAGCCTGCCCTGTTGCGCGGTCTGTGCAACAGCCCACTGTGGCGTCCGGTTTACCTGGATGAGAAGTCGGCCGTGTTTGTGCGCCAGTCGCCGGAGAACGAAGAAGTGATCCGGCGTTTTCCAGTGGATTGCGCGACCGCGCCGCTGCCTGCGCCGCCGGCAGCCGATAGCCGCGCGGAAGCCTTCAACACCTGGACCAATACTGCCATCACGCTGGCTGCACTGGGACGCAATCCGGAGGCGCTGAACGCGTACGAGAAGGCGTTTGCCATCTATCCCGACCCGGCTTTTCTCCACCGCAATTATGCCGATCTGCTGTTTGCCATGGGTCGGATGGGCGAGTCGGAACAGGAATATCTGCGGGCGATCGCAATTGAGCCGAGCGCCGATACCTGGGGTGCGCTGGCGCGCTCCTACCTGCAACGCGACCGAATGTTGGCGGCGACGGACGCGATGGAACACGAGGCGCTGTTCTCGCCCCGGCCGTACCTGACGCTGGATGACCTGGGATACCTGTACCTCAGTCTCAACCAGCCGGAGAACGCGCTAAGGGCATTTGACGGAGCGACCCGCAGCACGCCGGGCGCGCTGCGCGCGGCGGACAACGGCTTCTTCGAATTCAAGGTCGCGCAGGGGCAATCGGCGGCGTGGAGTGCCCTAGGCAATCTGGAGAAGGCAACCGCGTATCAGGAGAAGGCAGCTCAGCTTCAGCCGAATGTTCCGCAGCCCCGGCGGCGACTGGCGAGGCTATACGAGCAGACGGGAAGGAATGCGGATGCGGCTCGCGCCCGGGAACATGCGGCGGAGTTGAAAGGGCCGTGAAGAAGCCGTCAGCTGAGTCGCCATTTGCTCTTCGCTTTTCGCCAGAGTATGGAGTCCTCTGTCATTCTGAGTGCAGAGACGCGCCGCTCTTGCGCGACGAAGTCGAAAGCTCCAGGTCTCGAATCAACCTATTCGTTGCTCGTCGCGACAGAGCGCGAATCATTACATCTGGCGAAAAGCGAGAAGCGAACAGCGGCATCTAGTGCACTAGTAAAGCAACTCCGCCGGCCACGAACATGGCCGCCATCCAGCGGCGATGATCCACGCGCTCTTTCAGAAATATCCGGGCAGCGAACGCGTTGGCGATGAAGGTCAGCGCGGCCGATGCTGGTCCGACAACGCTCACATCGTCCCACGACAGTGTTACTAGCAGGCTAAAGAATGCCAGCGCCATAAACAGCAAGCCCAGCATAAAGCGCGGGCTGGAGATCACCCGGCGCAACACCTGTAACCAACCGCGCGAGCGGCGGATGACGCCCAGATCGCCAATCTCCTTCATGGCACGCGATTGCAGCACATCGCCGGCGGTTGCCGTGATGACGATGGCGGCGATGGCGTCGCCAC
>PLBD01000302.1 GCA_003135315.1 Acidobacteriaceae bacterium
CCGCAATAGCCACGCGAATCGCGTTTACGTGTTAACTCTCATCGAAGCGCTCAGGGTCTCAGTGTAGGGCTCCCGCAAAATCCCACGCTCGGTGATGATCGCTGAGACATAGTGATGCGGGGTTACATCGAAGGCTGGATTCTCTACCATTACGCCATCGGGCGTAATCTGCTTTCCCGCCATGTGAGTCACTTCCCTGGCGGAGCGCTGTTCGATTGGAATCTGACTGCCGTCGGGAGTGTTCAAATCAATCGTCGAAAAGGGAGCGGCCACGTAAAACGGGATGCCATGCTCCTTCGCCAGTATGGCCACGGTGTAAGTGCCGATCTTGTTGGCAACGTCGCCATTGGCGGCAATCCGGTCCGCTCCAACAATGACGGCCGCGATCTTTCCCTGACGCATGATGGCGCCTGCCATGTTGTCAGAGATTACCGTGGTGGGAATACCGTCTTTCATCAACTCCCACGCTGTCAGACGTGAGCCTTGCAGGAACGGCCGGGTCTCGTCGGCAAACACATGGAGTTTTTTCCCGGATTCGACGGCGGCGCGGATGACACCGAGCGCAGTGCCGTAGCCGCAAGCGCACAACGCGCCCGCATTGCAGTGAGTCAGGATGCTGCCGCTCGCCGGTAGCAGCACAGCGCCATGCTTGCCCATTGCCTGGTTGGTAGCAATATCCTCCACCAGCATCTGTTGCGCTTCCGCAATCAGACTTCGTTGGATGTTCGCCACCGGCTGGGCGCTGATTGCGTCGAACTTGTTCTTCATCCGGCGGATCGCCCAGAAGAGGTTAACGGCAGTCGGGCGGGTCGAAGCCAGGGCATCGCAGATGCGATCAAAGTCCCGCTTGAGTTCACCGTGGTCTATTGCTTTTGAGTCGCGCACACCCAACGCGACGCCCATTGCAGCCGCAACGCCGATGGCAGGAGCGCCACGGACGACCATCGTGCGAATCGCGTCCGCTACTTCCTCATAGGTTTTGCAAGTGACGTACGTTTCTTCGGTGGGTAGCTTCGTTTGGTCGATGAAACGTACGCCCGCGTCCGTCCATTCCAGAGTTTTGATCATGTGTTAGCGGCTATGCACCATGCGCCTGCGGTTCAAGTTGGACCAACTGGACTGGGTATCCGTCGGGGTCCGTGAAAATACCGAGCCATCCGAAATCCTCATGGATTGGTTCCATCATCATCGGCACACCCTTCGACTTGAGTGCCTTTACGAGGCTTCGGATGTCGCTCACCTCAAATNNTGCAATTCCAGTTTCAGCCCCACTACGTCGCGATAGAACGCGACACTACGATCCATGTCCTTGACGATAAGCATGATGGTGGTCAGTTTTCCGATCATAGGACGATTCCTTAGCCTGATTTCATGAAACGAACTCAGGACCGATGAGCATCGCAGCGATTTCCCGGCATGTTTGTCACCGCCGGTCGATCACAGAAATCGCATTTTGCACTGACGGCAAAGATAGGAGGCGCGCCCGACTTTGTTTGGGTCAGGCTGACATGCGCTGCTCGAACATCGCTGGTCGTGAACAGCGCGACGAATGGCGCCGGAGCGGCGGCCTTCTCGACGTTCGCACGGCCATCAGACTCCTGGCGGTCCACCAGGCACATCACGCCAACAACCTCAAAGCCGTACTCGCGCGCCGCCTCGATGGCCTGAATGGTCGAGGCGCCGGTGGTGCAAACATCATCGACGATCACCACTCGCGCCGGTTTCTGACGAAAGCCCTCGATGCGCTGCCCCGTGCCGTGGGTCTTCTCGGCCTTGCGCACCAGAAATCCATGGATCGGTCTTCCCTGCTGCGCGCTGATGACGGAGGTCGCCACCACGATCGGATCAGCGCCCATAGTCAGGCCGCCGATGGCGTCGGGCCGCCAGCCACGACTCTCGATCTCGTGCAGGACAGTCTGCCCGGTGAGGAGTGCGCCCGCAGCGTCGAGGGTGGTCAAGCGGCAATCGATGTAATAGTCGCTGGTGGCGCCACTGGAGAGAGTGAATTGTCCAAGGCGGAACGACTTTTCCGCCAGAAGGGCCAACAGTTGTTCGCGCGCGCTTGCCGCCATAGTTTCACGATACCATCTTCAGCCGGTCACCTTCTCCAGATGGCGATAATGATCGCTGGCCACCCACAGCGCCGCGAACAGTGCAAAGTTGTACCCGCAGTGCATGAGGAAGGAAGCGGCCACGGAGTTGGTGCGTACCCGGACCATGGTGAAGACCACTCCTACGATGAAAATGCTGAACACCGGAGCCCACGCATAGCCAAGCTGAGCGCCATGGATTGCCGCGAATGCTAATGCGGTCAACAGCACCCCGACCGTCAGCCCAAAACCGCGCCGCAGCGACGGATACAAGAATCCCCGGAAGAACAGTTCCTCCAGCAGCGGCGCCAATGTCATTCCGAAGGCGGCCATCATGTAGGCGCTGGTCGGGTCGTGAAAGTACGCGTCCATGGGCAGCGATTTCGGTATGGGGAGATACCGCGCCAAACCCTCGATCGCGAGCGCCAGAACCACGCCGCCAATCGGAAACACTGGCGCCAGCATTCCCGGCCAATTCCACTGAATCGCCTTCCCAAAGCTTTGGTGAGAGCGAGTTCTCACCATGAGAAACATGAACAGCAGAACAATGGGATAGGCTGCCGTCTGTCCCCCAATGACAACCGCCGCATTCGTGGCCAAGTCGGTAAATGTGGCGTGGTGATATTGAGGAAGGACCCGGGCAGCGAATACGGCCCCCACCGTGAAGACGAGGATGGCTACCAGCGTGAAAACCCCTATCGCCAGGACATCCCACGCCGACCAGGCGGGGAATGGCTTCTCCGTTGGGACGAAGATTACGGGGGTGGTGAGGTCAAGGCTTTGGTCCGCCACGGGGGAAGACACTGACGCGCTCTCGGCGTATTCAGGCAGCGGGTTCGGTGGTAATGACATTGATATTCGCTAATGTTGCTGTATCGGGTGTTGTCGGAGCGCGGCTCCAGCCTTAGCTGCCGTTTGTCATCCGCGCAGCGGCCACCGCTTCCCCGTTTCCTTTGTTATTGGACGCGGCTGGAAGCAGTTTGGCTAATGTTTGTCCTGTATAGGACTTTCTGGTGCGCGCGACCTGTTCCGGAGTGCCTTGCGCGACAATTCGTCCGCCCTCTTCACCGCCCTCGGGGCCCAGATCGATAATCCAGTCCGCATTACGGATCACATCCATGTTGTGCTCGATGATGATAATGCTATTTCCCAGGTCGGTCAGCCGATGCAGCACCTCCAGCAACTTGCTAACGTCGTCAAAGTGCAATCCGGTGGTCGGCTCGTCCAGAAGATAGAGCGTTTTTCCCGTCTGCCGCTTGCTCAGTTCGCGCGCCAATTTGATACGTTGTGCCTCGCCGCCAGACAGCGTAACGGCCGACTGCCCCAGATGAATGTATCCCAGCCCGACATCGGCCAGCGTCTGCAATTTCTGCTTGATCTGCGGGATGTTTTCCAGAATGGGCAGCGCATCCGCAACCGGCGTCTCCAGCAGGTCGGCGATGGAATACCCCTTGTATTTCACCGCCAGCGTCTCATGATTGTAGCGCTTGCCGCCGCAGACTTCGCATAGCACGTACACGTCCGGCAGAAAATTCATCTCGATGCGGCGCTGGCCTTCGCCCTGGCAAGCTTCGCAGCGTCCGCCGGCGACATTGAACGAGAAGCGTCCAGCTTTGTAGCCGCGCTCGCGCGACTCCGGCAGCATGGCATAGAGATCGCGAATCTGTGTGAAGACGCCAGTATAGGTTGCCGGATTCGAGCGCGGCGTGCGGCCAATAGGCGACTGGTCGATGCGGATGACCTTGTCAATGTACTCGGTGCCGGTGATCGACTTGTGCTCGCCGGGTTCCTCGCGCGAGCGGTACAACGCCTTGGCCAAAGCTCGGTACAGGATATCGTTGACCAGCGTCGATTTGCCCGATCCCGACACCCCGGTGACCACCGTCATTACACCGAGCGGGAAAGTGACATCGAGGTTCTTCAGATTGTTCTCGCGCGCGCCTAGAATCGTGATGGCCTTGCCATTGGGCGACCGCCGCAGGTGGCGATCCGTAACCCGCTTCTGCCCCGAGATGTATTGGCCCGTGAGCGACCGCGGAGCGGCTTCGATCTGCCCGGGCGTGCCGCTGGCGACCACTTCTCCGCCATGACGGCCCGCGCCAGGCCCCAGATCGATGACGTAGTCGGCGCGCCGAATCGTGTCTTCGTCGTGTTCGACAACCAGCACCGTATTGCCCAGGTCGCGCAGCGATTCCAGAGCCTGCAGCAGGCGATCATTATCGCGATGGTGCAGACCGATCGAGGGCTCGTCCAGCACATACAGCACGCCTCGCAGCTTCGAGCCAATCTGGGTGGCCAGGCGAATGCGCTGCCCTTCGCCACCGCTCAAGGTTGCAGCCGAGCGGTTGAGCGAGATGTAGCCCAGCCCAACCCCGTTCAAAAATCCGAGGCGTTCAGCAATTTCTTTTAGAATCCGGCCGGCAATGCGATCCTCGCGTTCGGATAGTCTGATTTGCGCCGCAGCCTCGACCGCCCGCGATACCGGCAGCGCCGTGAAATCGGCAATGGACATGCCGTTCACGTTTACTGCCAGACTTTCCGGACGCAGCCGCTTGCCTTGACACGCAGGACACGTCGTCGCCGACATGTGATCCAGCAGCCACTCGCGATAACCCTCTGACGAGCTGCCTTCCATCCCCTGCCGCAGATAGGCAAACACGCCGAGAAAGCCGCCGCGCTTCCTCTCTGCCTGTTCCGGCCCATAGAGAATCAGGTTCTGCGTTTTGCGCGGCAGTTGCTCGAATGGCGTTGCAAGGTCAAATCCATAGGCCTGCGCTGCGAGTTGCAGGATGCGAATCAGATACTGCGAAGCCGATCCCGGACCGAGTCCACCGTCAAGCAACGGCTTTGACCAGTCGTTGATGACCTTGGCTGGATCGAAATCGTATTTACTGCCCAGCCCGTTGCACTCCGGGCAGGCACCGTACATGCTGTTGAAGGAGAACGAACGAGGCTCCAGCATGGGGACATTGATGCCGCAGTCGGGGCACGCAAGCTTGGACGAATACAGGCGCTCATCGCCGCCGACCACCGCAACCTGCACCAGCCCGTTCGCCTCCTTCATCGCCAGCTCCACCGCGGCGGCCAGACGGCCCTCGATTCCCGCCTTCACCAGCAGGCGATCAACCACCAATTCGATGGTGTGGTTCTTACGTTTGTCGAGCTTGATCTCTTCGTCGGCAATGTTGCGCAACTCACCGTCAACACGGGCGCGGGTATAGCCCTGCTGCCCCAGCTTGTCGAGTTCCTTCTTAAACTCGCCCTTGCGGCCGCGCACAATGGGCGCCAGCACCATGACGCGTTCGTCGGGCTTGAGCGCCATCACCTGCTGCACGATCTGTTCAGCCGACTGCCGCGAGATCTGCCGGCCACACTGCGGGCAATGCGGAATGCCAATGGAGGAGTACAGCAGGCGCAAATAGTCGTAAATCTCAGTGATTGTGCCCACTGTGGAACGCGGGCTGCGGCTGGTAGTCTTCTGCTCGATGGCAATCGATGGACTCAGGCCGTCGATGCTGTCCACGTCGGGCCGCTCCATCTGATCGAGGAACTGGCGAGCGTAAGCCGAGAGCGTCTCCACGTAGCGGCGCTGCCCTTCGGCGTAAATCGTGTCGAAGGCGAGGGACGATTTGCCCGACCCGCTCAGGCCGGTAATCACTGTCAAAGTGTTGCGCGGAATCTCGACGTGAATGTTCTTCAGGTTGTGCTGCCGTGCCCCGCGGACGCTGATGCTGCTGATACTCATGAATAATTACGCCAAACCCATCCTGCCACAGCCCAACCTGTCCTGCCAGAAAACGCCGCTGGCAAACTTGGGGAGTTGCCCCGACCCTCGTTTCAGGGTAATGAACGGCTCTGGAAAGTTCGGAGGGGTGAAAGTGCGGCTCTACTGAGGTATCTTAGTTGCCAACACCGCTGGGCGTCAATGCGAGGTAAAGTAAAGCATCAGAGTTAGCGCTCGACGCTAAGAATGCCGATGACTTAGGTGACTCCGATGAAACATCCGCCGAAATTCGCGGGGCATCGGAAAAGATTGATTGGCGGATTATGACAACCCTATCTTCCTCCATCCTGCTCCTGCTCACCATCGTGGCGGCCTTTGCCTTTGGGGTTGCAGCGGGCTACTGGGTCATTTGTGGATTCCTTAATGTCATGAACCCCCGCCGTAACCGGGCGGCACGCACAGCCGAGTTCGCCCCCACTGCCAGCGGCGATTAATCCACCCTTTCGAGACCACTCGCGGATTAGGGCTGCGGTTGCGGAATCGCTAGTCCCTGTGGCCCGTTGATGCAACTCTCATCAACGTCCGATCAACATCCTTAGCCCTGTTGCAATTCTTTGCGATTCGCCCTGGATAACTGCGAGTGAGCTGTGGCAAACCTACTCATTTTTATGTGTCCAGTCGACCCGCCTTGTTGCGAAATCCATCACTGGCGAAAGTGACCCCCGTCACATCTTCCCTTAAGTCCATGTCTCACACTGAAACTGTGCTCGCAGGATTTGGACGCAGCTCCAGCCCAAACCAGCGGGAACGTGAGTACTTGGATTTAGCTTTCATATGCGTTTCATAACGTCTAAACCGGAGAAATCATGAAGAAAGTCATTCTGGCTGTTCTGGTTATTGCAATTGGTCTGTTTTTCGCGTTACCGAATCTCTCCTGGGCCCAGGAGGACGTTTACAAAGCAAAGTGCGCCGCCTGCCACGGCGCAGACGGCAAGGGCAGCGCTGCCGGGCTTAAAATGGGAGCGTTGCCGTTCTCATCACCAGCCGTGCAGAAGATGTCCGACGCCGAACTGGTCGACTTTATCGAGAACGGCGGGCCGCAGAAGAAAGCTATGCACGCTTTCGCCAATAAGGGCGTCAGCGCTGGCGACGCAGCCAAGCTAGCCACTTACGTGAAGACGCTGAAGTAAGCTTCGCGTTTGTCTCCATGCCAAGCCGCTCGAACGGTTTGGAGCAGGTCACCGACTAGCAATCGCCCGACGGCGCGGTCCACCGCGCCGATCCCCCTCCCGAGGTCCGACCGGGCCGCCTGGGCGATCTGGCCCCAACCGCCGTAACCCGTGCTCGTTGAGGCCTTGGAGAACGTCATGAGCAAAGGAATTCTCTACGATGCGACCAAGTGCATCGGCTGCAAGCAGTGCGAGCAGGCCTGCGCCACAGAAAACGGCCTGCCCTACGACGACAAGATCGCTGCGCAGGAAGTAACCTCGGCACATAAGTACACCGCCGTCCTCACCAAAGATGACAAGTTCATGCGTAAGTTGTGCATGAACTGCGGAGACCCGGCCTGCGCCTCAGTTTGTCCGGTAGGCGCGATGAAGAAGACCGCGCTCGGTCCGGTCACCTACGACAAGAGCAAGTGCATGGGATGCCGCTATTGCATGGCCGCGTGCCCCTTCAGCGTGCCCAAGTACGAATGGGAGAAAGCGATTCCCGGCGTGCGCAAGTGCATCATGTGCAGCACGCGCGTCGCCGAGGGGAAACAAACTGCCTGCGCGGAGATTTGTCCCACAGGCGCCACCAAGTTCGGCGATCGTGACGCGTTGCTGGACGAGGCCAAGAAGCGTATCCACGACAACCCCGACACCTACCTGCATCACATCTTCGGCGAAAACGAAGTTGGCGGCACTTCGGTAATGTTGCTGTCATCCATCGGCTTCAATAACTTCGGCTTCCGCAACGATCTCACCGATCGCGCGCTCCCGATGTACACCTACCAGGTGCTGTCGCGCATTCCCGATTTCATTCCCCTCTTCGGCACCATGCTGGGCGGCATTTACTGGATCACCCATCGCCGCCAGGACGTGGCCGAAGCTGAAGCGCAGGAAAGAGAAGAAAGAGAGTTCAAAGGCGGTGCCCGATGACAATTCCCCGCATGCGATTCACCTTCTGGAAGGCTGTGTTCGCCGTCATTATGGTGGCCGGAGTCTACTGCACCTTCATCCGCTTCTTCCGCGGGCTGGGCGCATCCACCAACCTAAGCGACCAATTTCCCTGGGGATTGTGGATCGGCTTCGACGTGATGTGCGGCGTGATGCTGGCGGCCGGCGGCTTCACCCTGACTGCCGCGGTCGAAATCTTCAACATCAAGCGCTTCCATTCCATTGTCCGGCCGACAATTCTGACGGCATTTCTCGGGTATCTGCTGGTTTGCGCCGCGCTGATGTACGACCTCGGGCTGCCATGGAACATCTGGCATCCGCTCATCATGCGCAATCCGCACTCGGTTATGTTCGAGGTTGCCTACTGCGTGATGCTCTACACCACGGTGCTGGCGCTGGAGTTTTCGCCCATCGTGCTGGAACACTTCCACCTGCACAGGGCGCTGAAAATCGTTCGCAGCGTGATGGTGGTGTTTGTGATCCTGGGCGTGCTGCTCTCGACACTGCATCAATCGTCACTGGGCACGCTGTATCTCATCATGCCCAACAAGCTGCACCCCTTCTGGTACAGCCCGCTGCTGCCGGTGTTCTTCTTCCTCTCGGCGATCTCGGTCGGCCTGGCCATGACGATCTTCGAATCCTCGATGAGTTCCAAGTACTTTGGCCGCGAGATTGAGCTTCCCATCCTGCGCGATCTGGGACGAGTGCTGGTGGTCGTTCTGGCGCTATACGGAATTCTGAAGTTTGAAGACTTGTATCACCGTCACGTGCTGGGACTGGTCTTCGTATCGGGCTATGAGCAGCGCTTCTTCCTGCTGGAGATATTCCTCTCGGTGTTGATCCCGCTCGGCATGCTGCTGGTGCCGAAGATTCGCGAGAACGCGCAAGGTTTGTATCTGGCAGCCGTGCTGTGCTTGCTTGGCTTTGTCACCAATCGACTGAACGTGGCAATTACCGGAGTGGAGAGCGCCATGGGCGGCCGCTATACGCCGAAGTGGACGGAAGTGGTTATCACAGCCATGTTCGTCGCCCTGGGGTTCGCCATCTTCGGCTTCGCGGCAAAATACCTGCCTATCTTCCCCGAAGAGAAGGCGCACGCTCCGGCAATGCGCAAACCGGAAACCGTGATGAGTGATTTTGCGGTGCCCGTCCATGCTGGTGACTGACAACTCGAGCGGGAGTCCCACTCCAAAGAAGCAGGGGAACCCCGTTGCGGCCCCTCCCCGCTGGTTGCAGCGGTTGGGGCAGAGCATCAGCGCCAAGCTGATGGCGTCGATTTTCGTCGTCCTGATCATCATCTTCTCCCTTCTCGGATACTTCAGCATTCGCGACCAGCGCAAACACCTGGAAGAGGCAGCGCTGGTCAGCGCGGAGCAACAAAGTGAAGTGCTGCGCCGCAGTGCTTCGCGTTACATGCTGAACAACGACCGGATTGGTCTGTACGAAATGATGTTGAACATGGCCGATCAGCCGGGCATGGTCCGCGTCCGCATCATGAATCCGCAGGGAGTGATCAGCTACTCCACGGCGCCCGCCGAAGTCGGCACCATGGTGAACAAGAACGCGGAGGCCTGCTATGCCTGCCACGAAAAGTCCCAGCCGCTGGCCGTTCTGAACCGCTCCGACCGCTTCCGGGTTTATCGCGCCGAAGGGTCGCGCGTACTGGGCATCATTACACCGCTCGAGAACGAGCCTGCTTGCTCCAACGCCGCCTGCCACGCTCATCCTGCGGGCACGCAAATTCTGGGCGTGCTCGACACCAATGTCTCACTCGCCAAAGTCGATCAGGGTCTGGCGCGAGAGACTCGCGAGATGACGCTTTACACCGCGTTGGCCTTGCTGGGTGTCGTCTCGCTGAGCGGTCTCTTTGTCTGGATCGTGGTGCACAACCCGCTGCGGGAACTCGAAACCGGCACCGAGCGCATCGCCAGCGGCAAGCTGGGCTATCAGATTCCCGTCTACTCGCACGATGAGGTAGGGGAACTGGCGCAGTCGTTCAATGACATGAGCAACCGGTTGCAGGTAGCGCAAGAGGAGATCACTGCCTGGGCCCACACGCTGGAAGATCGCGTCGAGGAGAAGACGCGTGAGCTCAAACAAGCCCACCAGACCATGTTGCACGTGGAGAAGATGGCGACCATCGGCAAGATGGCGGCCGTGGTGGCGCACGAGATCAACAACCCGCTGTCCGGAATCCTGACCTACTCCAAGCTGGTGAAGCGCTGGATCGACAAGAACACGCTCGCCTCGCCCAAACAGGAAGAGATGAAAGGCTCGCTCGACTTGATTGCGAGCGAGAGCAAGCGCTGTGGAGAGTTAGTGAAGAACCTGCTCAGCTTCTCGCGCGTGTCGCCCATGAACCTGGCGTGGTGCGACCTGAACCAGGTCATCGACCGCTGCGTGCGCCTTGTGCAGCACAAGCTCGACATGGGCGGCATTCAGCTCAACCTCGATCTCGCCACGGAACTGCCACCAGTGCATTGCGATCCCGCCCAGATTGAGCAGGTAGTGCTGGCAATGGTGATCAATGCGATCGATGCCATGCCGCAGGAAGGCAATCTGTGGATCAGTGCCCGGGTGAATGCGGGCGCGATTGAACTGATCATTCGCGACGACGGCATCGGGATCCCCGAGGAACATCTGGCCCATATTTTCGAACCCTTTTACACGACGAAGGAGGCAGGCGGCTCCGGACTCGGGTTGGCCATCAGCCAGAACATCGTGGAGCGCCACGGCGGCCACATCGAACTGAAATCGGTTGTGGGAGAAGGAACGACGTTCAAGATTGTGCTGCCAATAGACAGCCAGAGACCTGCGGCCGCCATGCAAGGCGATCGCACGCCGGCTGAGGTGAGGTAGAAGAATGACGCAAGGCAAACTGTTAATCGTTGACGACGAACTTAGTGTTCGGGATTCGCTGGCCAAGTGGTTTACGGAAGAGGGTTACGAAGTGGCCACGGCGGAGAATGCAAACGAGGCGCTCACGCGTGTCGCCGAGCAGACGTTCGATGTCGCACTGCTCGATATCAAGATGCGTGGGACCGATGGCATCGAGTTGCAGCGGCGCCTGCATGAAATCTATCCCGACATGCTGGTCATCATCATGACCGGCTATGCCTCGGTAGAGACGGCCGTTGCCGCGCTCAAGAACGGGGCGTACGACTATGTCAACAAGCCGCTCGATCCCGACGAGATTGCCCACATCATCGCCAAGGCAATGTCGCATCGCCGCACCCAGCAGGAGAATGTGCGGTTGAAGGAGACGGTCGCCGAGATTGGCCGTCCTTCCGACATCATCGGGCAAAGCGCGGCCATGAAGCACGTCTTCGACGCCATCGAAACCGTGGCTCCCACCGATGCGACGGTCCTGGTCACGGGCGAAAGCGGCACGGGGAAAGAGCTGGTGGCGCGGGCCGTGCATGCTGGAAGTCCGCGACGCTTCCATCCCCTGGTGGTGATTCACTGCGGCGCGCTGACTGAGTCGCTGCTGGAGAGCGAACTCTTCGGGCATGAGAAGGGCGCGTTCACCGGCGCGCAGTATCGCAAGAAAGGCAAGTTCGAGATTGCCGAGGGGGGTACGGTTTTTCTTGACGAGATCGGCGACATCAGCCTGAAGACCCAGACCGACCTGCTGCGCGTCCTGCAGGAGCGCGAGATCGTGCGCGTGGGCGGCAATCAGACCATCAAGGTTGACTTTCGCATCGTCGCGGCTACCAACAAGGACCTGGAACAGCTGATTGAGGAAGGCAAGTTTCGTCCCGATCTTTACTATCGCCTGAATGTCTTCCACATCGAGATTCCGCCGCTGCGC
>PLBD01000502.1 GCA_003135315.1 Acidobacteriaceae bacterium
TGAGGTCGGTAATGAATTGCCCTGAGGCGCATAAGGCGACGCACACCATGCCCGCGAGGGCCATCACAAAGAACATGCCGGTAGTTCCGGAAAGGCCAAACTTCAGCAGCACCACCGCCGAGACGATCACGGTAAGCAGAGTCATGCCGGAGGCTGGATTGTTCGCCGTCGTGGCGATGGCGTTGGCGGCTACCGTCGTGAAGAAGAAACAGAACAGCAGCGTCAGCACCAGGCCCAGCGCCAGCACGCTCCAGCTGACATGGAGTTGTCCGTAGAAGACAGCGACAGCAACGGAGCTTACAACCACGCCCAGGAGTATGGCGATGATCGGGATATCGCGGTCGGTCCGCTCCATATGCGGGGCTTCGCCGTGGCGGAAGGCATGCAGCGCGATGCCGAACGATCCTGCCACCACGCGCAGCGATTTGAGGATGCCGACCAGTCCGGCGGCAGCGATGGCGCCCACTCCGATGAAGCGCACATAGTTGCGATAGATTTCCGTGGCCGTCATGTGCGAAATCGGAATGGTGGCCGGATACACCGTCACCTCGCCCATGTGGCTGCCGATGAACCAGATTACCGGGACCATCACGAAGTTCACCAGCACGCCGCCGGCGCAAAAGATCAAGGCGATGCGCAGCCCCATGATGTAGCCGAGGCCGAGAATGAAGCCGATGGCGTCGAAGTTGAAGACCATGCGCTGGCGATCGACCAGCGACTTCACCACCGGAATAAACTGGAAGTTCAGGTACTCCTTCCAGACATGGAAGGTGGTGACGAAGAAATCGTAAACCGCGGCGATGCAGGTGGCCTGAATCAACAGCATGGCCTGCGCGCCGCCCTTTTCGCCCGTGACCAGCACCTCGGTGATCGCCGTGGCTTCAGGAAACGGCAGCTTGCCGTGCTGCTCCTGCACGAAGTAGCGGCGCAGGGGAATGAGGAAGAGAATACCCAGGCACCCGCCTGCCAGGCAGATGAAGATGGTCTGCACCGGATGCGGGTCGAGGTGGAGGATGTAGAGCGCCGGCACCGTGAATACCGCTCCGGCCACCACGCTGCCCGACGCGCCGCCGATGCCGGTGATGATCATGTTNNACGCTGAAAATGATGCACAGCAGCGTACCCCACAGCACCGCGCGCCAGGTGACTTCCGGCACGCTCATGGTGGTGGGCACCAGCGGTATGTAGAGTTCGCCCTCTTTCAGCGGCTGATAGGCATTCTCGGGTAGGGACTTGGTTTCGACGTCAGGTGCAGCGGTGGCCATGGATACAGTCTCCTGGCAGTCTGGCAGCCGAAGGAATTGTATCGTGCCGGGTCAAGCGGGGATGTGATGAGTGCGGGGTGGGGCGGTGACGAACCCGGCCTCGAGCCTCTTGCGCCCGAGCCGGTTTGCCGTGCAAAACTTTCTGCTACGATCAGTTCTCGCGAAAGAGTCCCCAGATTCAACAGTCGTCCATGACAACCCAGTCATCCCTCGACCCGCGCATCAATCCTTGGAAGCGGGGGGACGTCTGCACTCGAAGCTTGGATACTGTCGGGTTTGTTGTAAGTTGCACAAGAGAATATCTAGAGGTTCGCTGGACCGAGGGAGCCGGTATTGAGAAAATTCCAGCGGACCACGTTGATGATGTTCTTAGAGTCGCGCACGCGGACGGTATTTCTCCGAGCGGGAGTCGGACGAACCTGGAATCCTTGCAGTTGCTAGAGGCTTTGGATGGACTAAGAGATGCTCTGGCGAACAGGACTTTCAAGAGCGACCACGATAAGCTCGAAGCAGACAATCTAGTCAGGCGAGCACTCGCGACTGATGGATGTAATTGGGATAAGAAAAATTCCGGTCAATTGGTGGGGTTAGCTTTGAAACCGGAGCAGATCAGCGTTTTCTTTAAAGTTCGCGAACGGTTCCACCGAGTCATTTGCAAACGAAGCCGACACCTGCCACTGTAGCAGACGGATTCTAGCAGCGAAGCTGCGCGTCAGATGTTCGATTTGCCTGCACCTGCTAGTTTCCCCACAAGTTCTTCCGACCGAACTCGCTGCTCTTGTCTCGCTCTCGTCCCAGAAAGGCCACGGCTAGGACTTGCGTGTGGCCAAAGCATCTCTGGTTCTGAAGCAATGCAATCGCGCGTCCACTGCCGTCCTCAACGTAAGAAGAGGCTGGCGACTCGCTCGGGAGGGCTGGGCGAAGAATCAGCGGTTCGGTTTCGTCGAGAGCCTCGCCCTTACAGATGCGTGAATACCACGCCGCGGTGACGTCCCTTGGCTTCCAATCCACCAAACATCCGGCCTGTTCAATAAGCCCCAGCTTCCGTGATTGCCCCGGAAAGATTCCGGCGAGGACTGCGCACTCGTGGAGGTCGGACAAGGCAACCTCGACCTTATCCCAGAGCAGGTAAGCCGCGAGAACGCCGCACTTCAATCCAGCCTTACGCAACTCCGAATCGAGCGCGTCGGCGAACGACCAATCCCAGTTCTCTAAGCTCGGCAGCTGGCGGTTTTTCTTGGAGCAATCGTATTGAGCATAGGTCTCAATGACGGTTCGGCGTCCTACGCTCTGTTCAACAACCCTCATGGCACGTGCACTTGGCTTTTAACCCGAAACCTGTTGCAGTGTAGAGGATTTTGCACGCAGACGTGAACCAGGGGCGCTGGGTTGCAATGCCATGTCATACCATATTGAATGCTGGTATTGACTATGGTACCGTGAAATCACTATGCTGCCCGCGCGGAAGATCACCGTCGAAATCCCTGCTGAACTCCTGGAGAAGGCGCAAGAGGCCAGCGGAACCGGAATCACGCAAACGGTTCGTGCCGGACTGCAACTGGTCGCCGCATCGCAAGCGTATGCCCGATTGCGCCAGATGCGCGGAAAGGTCCGTTTCAGCCGTACCCTGGCAGAGTTGAAAACAGACCGATGATTGCCGCCGACACTAGCACCTGGATCGCGTTTCTGGAGGGCAGTGGCGGCGCGGACACGCTCTTGTTGGACCAAGCCCTCCGCGACCGCCAAGTATTCATGGTGCCCGTCGTGCTAACGGAACTTCTCAGCGATCCCAAACTTCCCGCGGTCGTCTCCGAAACACTCTCCGAACTGCCGATGCTGGAAATCGAGCCAGGGTATTGGCAACGGGCGGGAGCACTGCGCGCAAAGGTGCTCGCCAAGCGGCGAAAGGCGCGGCTCGGAGACGCGTTGATCGCCCAAAGCTGCATTGATAGGGGCGCTGCCTTGCTCACGCGCGACCGGGACTTCCGCGCCTTCGCGGAGACTGCGGACTTGGATCTAGTGCTGAAGTTCTGAGCAGCAGTCGTGGTGAAAGAAAAAGGGCGCATTGCGCGCCCCTTCCTGTTGCCCGTCGCATACCGCTTACGGTACTTCGATCAACTCGATCTTGCCATCTTTCCGCCGGTGCAGGACGTTCACCTTGCCCTTGCCGTCGCGGAAGATGAAGACTTCGCGGTCGCGGAACTCACATTCCTTCACCGCTTCCTCGATCGTCATGGGGCGCATTGCCACCGCATCGTTCGTGCGCACCAGGTGGGCTTCGGTGGTGCGCGCGACAGCGGGAAATTTGTGGACGACCACGGGAACCGCGGTAGCCACGGTCCCGCCGACGGCCATCTGCATCTCCGCTTGTGCCTCCACTGGTGCGGTCCAACCCTTGTCCTTCGGCTTGCGGTGAGTCGCGCGGCGGCGGCCGTTATATTTGAGCACCTGCGTCTCAATGTGCTCCAGCGCCTGATTGACGGCGATCAGCATGTCGGCCGCTTCGGCCAGTCCGACCAGGTGTCCGCGGCGGCGCTTCACGGTGATTTCCGCGATGTTGCGGTGCTTCTCGACGGTCAGGATGACCTTGCTGTTGAAGTTGTCGCCCAGAATTTTGACGAGTTTGCCGAGGCCGGATTCGACCTCGTCACGAATGGCGGGAGTGATTTCGTACTGTCTGCCAAAATATTCTACGGTCATTGAGCTCCCTCCGCCGCAGTCAGCAATTAGCAATTAGCAGTTAGCAATTAGCCCTGGCGCCCCGGCGGCATCCCAATCATTCCGCGCCGTCGTGAAGCACCGGGCCCTTACCGTTGCAACCGCTGAATGCAGCTACTTCCTAACCACTGCTTTTCTTACTCCGGCGACGGCGCGTTATCACAGCACGATAGGCTGCGCACAAGTGTCAGACGCCGGTGCAGCAAAAACGCTAGTCCTTCACCCTGCGCTGGTGGGTGCTCGGGATGCGCATGTCCTCCCGGTACTTCGCGACCGTGCGGCGAGTGACCTGGATACCCTGCGACTGGAGGATGCGGGTGATCTGCTCGTCGGTCAACGGCCTGGCGGGATCTTCCTCTTCGATGAGCTTCTTGACCCGGCGCTTGAGGATGAGCAGTGACGTACCGCTGCCCTCAGGTCCGTTGACGCTCTCGCTAAAGAAGTATCGAAGTTCGAAGCCGCCTTGCGGGGTGTGAGCGTACTTGTTGGCCACGGCGC
>PLBD01000013.1 GCA_003135315.1 Acidobacteriaceae bacterium
GCAAACCCGTTCGCGCTCGGGAACTGGCGAGGCTGATCCGCAGCGAGTTGGACATCGAGGTTCACCCCAGGACGATCGAGCGGGCATTAAAAAAAACTGCCGGATGAGCAGGCCGGAACGCCGACGCGTTCGATCCTGTCGTCCGCCATTTCAGCCCAGTATGAGGTGCTACGCGTGGCGGCTCTGGGCGAGGTGCTGCCGCCCACGGCGCGCCGCGGCCTCATGCTCTTTCTGCGCCGGGGCATGTGGGGGTGGGCGCAGACATTGGCAACTGGAAGCCTCACTCCAGGGCCAATTTACGCATCATCACTCACTCGGCCGGCGCGTAACGAACGCACGGCTGTCGTTCACGTGCTCGCGACGATAGCAATGAGCACCCATGATCGGAGATCGCCATGAAGGAGTCTCTCAAAGTCCAACCCCACCACCTTGAACGCAGCGCCTACCTGTACATTCGTCAGTCTTCGATGCGACAAGTTCTCGAGAACGTCGAGAGCGCCAAGCGGCAATACGCGCTTCGTGGACGCGCTATTGCTCTTGGCTGGCGCGACGAGCAAATCATCGTCATTGATAGCGATCAGGGAGAGTCTGGTGCATCGGCTGCTTGGCGCGAGGGATTTCAGCGGTTGGTCAGCGACGTCGGCATGGGGCGCGCCGGCATCGTCATGGGTCTGGAGGTGTCCCGCCTGGCACGCAATAACGCCGACTGGCATCGTCTGTTGGAGATCTGCGCCCTCGCCGACACGCTGATTCTCGACGAGGATGGCGTCTACGATCCGGCCAGCTTCAACGACCGGTTGTTGCTCGGCCTGAAAGGAACGATGAGTGAGGCCGAACTTCATGTCCTTAAAGCCCGATTGCGCGGCGGGATCCTGAACAAGGTGCGCCGCGGCGAGTTTCGCTGCGTGCTTCCGACCGGCTTCGCATACCATGAGTCCGGCAACGTGGTGCTCGATCCCGATTCGCAGATCAGGGAGACGATCAGCTACTTTTTCGAGACGTTCTCGCGCGTCGGTTCCGCCTGCCAGACGGTCAAGGTCTTTCGGAAAAATGGCCTTCTCTTTCCATCTCGGATACGCAATAGTGCGAGGACGATTTTCCAGCCGCTGACAACATCGACCGCGATGCGCACGTTGAACACCCCGCGTTATGCGGGAGCTTATGCCTACGGTCGGCGCCAGTATCGGCGCGCCGCTGATGGCAAGAAGGTTCTGCGAAGGCGCGAATGTAATGACTGGCTCGCGTGCATCCCGAACGCCCATCCCGGCTACATCACCTGGGAGCAATTTCAGCAGAATCTGAAGATTCTTCAGATCAACGGCCGCGGATACGAAGTCGCGCGTGCGTCGCCGCCGCGAGAGGGCACGGCCCTACTGCAAGGGCGTGCCGTGTGTGGGTGTTGCGGCAGATATCTCAGAGCCCGATATGCGGCGCGGCGCGGAAGATTGGAGGCGTGGTACGTCTGCGATCGTGCACACGGCTCTCGCGGTGAACCGAACTGCCAGTCAATTGCAGGTGCGCCCGTCGACGAAGCCATCGGTGAGTTGATCAGCGCCAAGATGACGCCCGCCGCGGTCGAGTTGGCTCTGGAGATTCGAAAAGAGATCCAGGCTCGACACGCAGAGGCCGACCGGCTCCGTCTTCGCGCTGTTGAACGCGCCCGGATCGAAGCGGATCTCGCCCAACGCCGATTTATGCTGGTCGATCCGGGTAACCGTCTCGTCGCCGATACGCTCGAATGCGAATGGAATGACAAACTGCGCGCTCTGGCCAAGGCACAGGAGGAAAGGCAACGCGGGCAGCAGGAGGACCAATGTGCCATCGACGATGCGATCCGCGATCGACTGACAGCCATGACAACGGATTTCAAAACGCTTTGGCAGGATCCGAGCCTGCCGAACCGCGAGCGCAAAAGGCTCCTCGCCTACGTCATTGAGGATGTCACGCTCGTGAAACTGCCGGCGGAAGGAACGACCACCATCCATGTCCGCTTCAAGGCGGGCAAGACAGAGACGCTGCCCGCACAGAATCCCAAATCTTCCGCGCAACAGGTAAAGCCCGAGCCGAAGGTGGTCGAGCTGGTCGACAGGCTCCTCGACGATCACATCTATTCCGAGATCGCCGACATCTTGAACGAAAAGGGAATACGCCCTGGCGGTTCTGCGCGTCGTGGCCAAGCCGATGCGCGGTTCACCGACTTGCGGGTGGCCTATCTTGTCCTTCAATACGGCCTTCGTTCGCGCTACGACCGGCTGCGAGACCGAGGAATGCTGACCAAGGCCGAGACGGCCTCTCGGCTCGGAATCCATGAAACTACGCTGACCCGGTGGGTGGCGCACGGTCTCGTCACCAGACATGCCCACAACGGCTACGCTTACTTGTACGAAGCACCCGGGCCAAACCCGCCGGTCAAGCACAGCAGTCGATGGGACCCGCTCATCAACCGCACGGCAGTTGGCCAAACACTGGAATCAAAATCCTCGTATCCAACAGAAGGGGTCGCAGTATGAAGATGGATAGTTGGTAACGAGGCATAGCCCTGAGCCGTCCCAGATCAGCAGTTTTAACCGGTCCAATC
>PLBD01000407.1:0-735 GCA_003135315.1 Acidobacteriaceae bacterium
ACGCTGAGATAGCTTCAAGAAGTTCGGCCGGACCCACATCGCCACCAGTCTCGAATGCGCTCTGCCCAGCAAGAATGTAGCTTTCCCGCAATTGCGCGAACGAGAAGCCTTCGCACTCGGCGACCGCACCCCTCAGCTCGTCGTCGGTGAGGTTCGCGTTCAGCTTGCGAAAGTATCGGGTACGCAGCTCGGCATTGGGATTGGGAAAAGCAACCACGCGGTCAAACCTTCCCGGCCGACGAAGAATGGCCGGGTCAAGTGCCGTTGGATCGTTCGCGGTCGCGACCACCACTACGCCGTCGTTCGTTGCCAAGCCGTCCAGGCAATTGAGCAATTGATAAAGGCTGATCTTGCTGCGTGGCTGGGCGGCCTGGTTCTTTGGAAATGCTCGATCAATGTCTTCCAGCACCACCAGCGAGGGAGCGTGCCCAGCAGCCCGATCAAACATCCGTTGCAGGTCGCTGTCATCGACATCCTGCCCGAAGAAGTTCAGGGTGAATGCGCTCATCTCCGCGCGCGACAGCATGACCCGAATGACGCTGGTCTTACCGTTCCCCGGAGGCCCATGGAACAGATACCCACGACGAAAGGGAAGATTCAGGGCGCGAAACCACGACTCACGCGCGAAGAAAGATTCGTAGTCGTTCTTCACCAGGTGCAGAACCGAGGCGTCCAGCACAAGGTCATCCCAGGTGGACTTCCTCACTTGTCTGGTGCTACCAGCCAGCAAGAGTA
>PLBD01000407.1:783-2566 GCA_003135315.1 Acidobacteriaceae bacterium
GCAATGCACTTATCGGATTCCCGAATCGCGTGGGCACAAACCATCAACGGCATGGCCGGCGGAAATTCCACTGCTTCGATTCGTTGGCGCAGCTCTGCACTCGGATCTGGGTCCATCTTCATGAGCGGAACGCCAGCCAACGCCTGTGGCAGCGCGAGGTTGGTAAGGGTGTTGGCTACTTCCAGGATGATCGCCCGTTCCAGGGAGATCCCTAGCGCCGTCTCGATCCAGTCGCGGTGTTTATCAATCGTGCCGCGAATCCAGTCCGGCTCGGTCGCTTGCATTTGTATTTTGTCCAATAACACCTCCAGGAAGAACTGCAGGCGACCGGTCCCGGCCGCAACTTTTGTATAGGGGAAACTCTCGCGGCCCCCGAGCGGAAAACTGATGATTTACGCCCGACGAAACGGCTGACCCTAAGGCCCATGTTTCGCCCCTTTTTTCAGTGACTCTTGGCATGGATTCTTAGCTCACCCGCTTCAACCTCTGCCTGACCGTCCCGTAGCCGATGCCGACCCTTCGTGCAATCTCACGAATGCTGGCGTCCTTGGACCTCAACTGGCATACCTGGTCATGGTCTACGACGCGGCGAGGGCTCAGGCACGCCAAGGCTAACGGCGCGTTTTTTTCTTAATTTACCGGGGGTATCGGAATACGGCTAAAGACGAGGATGCCCTTGGACGGCAGCACCGAGCAGGATTACATTCCGGCCATCACTCCGCCGAGCGACAGCGGTCACTGACAGACTGCCTGCCAGCAGCGTGAAATTCAGGCATCCGAAGCTGTTTTCTCCCGATGAACCGTGTTCCCGCGTGACTAGCTGAGGCGCAACCAAGAATCGCGGTTCTCGCAAGACGGAGGATTCTCATGACGAAACTACGAACTTGCGGATTGATTGCGTTCCTGCCGACGCAAAGGCAGAAAGAGAGGCTTAGGCTAACAGCGGCGATATGCGTCGTACTGTTGCTTTGTGCCGCGACGTCGATTGCCTCGCCTGCACAAATCTTAACTACGCTGCACAGCTTCGCAGGATACCCGACTGACGGATATTTGCCTAACGGGCTGGTGCAAGGCAGCGACGGGAACTTCTACGGGACAACCCTCTGGGGCGGAGCCAGCGGCGACTGTTCGGATCCTGCCGGCGGCTGTGGCACAGTTTTCAAGCTCACGCCAGGCGGAACGCTGACTATCGTTTATAGTCTTTGCTCTCAGCCGAACTGCGCTGACGGCGCAGAGCCTGAAGGCGCGCTGCTGCAAGCCACTGACGGAAACTTCTACGGGACGACCTACGCGGGCGGAGTCAGTCACGACTGCTCGGGTGCTTACGTCAGCGGCTGTGGCACGATCTTCAAAATTACCCCAGCCGGAACGCTGACTACGCTTTACCGCTTTTGCCCTCAAACTGGCTGTGCTGACGGCGAGGGCCCCGACGCCGGGGTGGTCCAAGCCACCGACGGCAACCTCTACGGAACAACCGAATGGGGCGGGGCGTACGGCGATGGCACGGTCTTCAAGGTCACCCCGGCGGGCACGCTGACCACGCTGCATTCCTTCAACGATTATGACGGCTACTCTCCCGGCGGCGGATTGGTTCAAGCCACCGACGGCAACTTCTACGGTACGACGGTCGGAGGCGGGGCTAAGGGATCTGGCACGGTCTTCAGAATCACGCCCTCGGGGACGCTCACCACCCTCCACAGCTTTTGCTCTCAAACCAACTGCACCGATGGTTACTTTCCCAACGGGGTGGTGCAGGCCAGCGATGGGAACCTCTACGGGACAA